>NZ_JBHYWP010000004.1:0-2220 GCF_042751845.1 Streptomyces sp. NPDC059398
CGTGACACCCCCGACCCCTGCCCCCGCGACATCCCCGGCCACCGCGCCCGGAGCCCGAACCCCCGCCGCCCCCCCCCCCCGGGCCCGTCTCCGCGGAGCCGGTCACAGCAGGGACGAGCGGCCTTCGCTGAGGTTCGGCTCCCCTGAGCGCACGCGGTGATCGGCGGCGGCATACGGGGGTGGAAGTGCCACCGTGCCGCACCTTGGGAGGCCAGGGCGGGCAGAGGGGGCCGGGAGTGGGCGCAGTGACCAGCTGTTCAGTTGTTCAGTGCTGGTAGAAGATCCGGTCGCCGTACTCCGTCAGTACGCGCCGGTTCCACTCGTGGCCGCCGTCGACGTTCCCCGAGCGCAGCAGCGGGGGCTCCACACCCCGGCGGGCCAGTTCGCCCGCCGCCGAGGCCATCATCGCCTGCATCAGCGCGCTGGTGACGACCGTCGACGCGGGGGCGAAGGGGGCTTCGACGCCCTCGGCGGTCAGCTCCGCGTCGCCCACCGCGATCCGGCTGTCCAGCACGATGTCGCAGTGGTCCTTGAGATACGTACCGGAGGAGTGCCGTGACGTCGTCTCCTTCGTGTACGCCACCGATGTCACGCCGATGACCTTCAGGCCCAGCGTGCGGGCGCTCATCGCCATCTCCACAGGGAGCGCGTTGCGCCCGGAGAGCGAAATGATCACGAGGACGTCGCCCGCCGCCGCCGGACTGCAGTCGAGTACGGCGCTCGCGAGACCGTCGACGCGTTCCAGGGCCGAGCCGAGGGTGGCGGGCCTGACGTCGACACCCAGGGCGCCGGGGACGCCGAGCAGGTTCATCAGGGCGAGGCCGCCCGCGCGGTAGACCACGTCCTGGGCGGCGAGCGAGGAGTGGCCCGCGCCGAAGGCGAAGAGACGGCCGCCCGCCTGCACGGTGTCGGCGATCGCGGAACCGGCCGCCGCCACATGCTCCGACTCCTCGTCGCGCACCTGGCGCAGCAGGCCGATCGCGGCATCGAAGAAGTCGTCCGCCAGACCGCCGCTCGCGCTGTTCTCGCTGCTCATGCGCCTCACGGTGAGGTCCGTACCAGGGCGGTGTCAAGACCGCCCACGTCCTGTGCGGGCCGGTTGTCGTAGGTATGCGTCAGAATTGGATGAGGGCCATAGCGGCAGCGGAACATAGGGGCACGTATGAGTGGGCTGATCGACACTACGGAGATGTACCTCCGCACCATCCTCGAACTGGAGGAGGAAGGTGTGGTTCCCATGCGGGCCCGTATCGCGGAGCGGCTCGACCAGAGCGGCCCGACGGTCAGCCAGACCGTGGCGCGCATGGAGCGTGACGGCCTGGTGGCCGTCGCGAGCGACCGGCACCTGGAGCTGACGGAGGAGGGCCGGAGGCTGGCGACGCGCGTCATGCGCAAGCACCGGCTCGCCGAGTGCCTCCTCGTCGACGTGATCGGCCTGGAGTGGGAGCAGGTCCACGCCGAGGCGTGTCGCTGGGAGCATGTGATGAGCGAGGCGGTGGAGCGGCGGGTCCTGGAGCTGCTGCGCCACCCCACGGAGTCGCCGTACGGGAATCCGATCCCGGGCCTGGAAGAGCTGGGCGAGAAGGCCGAGGCGGATCCCTTCCTCGACGAGGGCCTGCTGAGCCTGGCGGAGCTGGACCCGGGCCCCGACGGGAAGAACGTGGTGGTGCGCCGGATCGGCGAGCCCATCCAGACCGACGCACAGCTGATGTACACGCTGCGTCGCGCGGGGGTGCAGCCCGGTTCGGTGGTGAGTGTCACGGAGTCGGCCGGCGGGGTCCTGGTGGGCAGCGGCGGTGAGGCCGCCGAGCTCAACCCCGAGGTGGCTTCGCACGTCTTCGTGGCCAAGCAGTAGCGCGCCCGGGACAGAGGGCGCCCGCTGCCTATACGGCCGGTGACGGGCAGACCGCGCAATGGCGCGGGAACGGCGGGAACGGCCCCGGCCGCCCGCAAGCCGTGCGACGCTGGGCGCCTACGGCGTGACGACGGTGTCGGCCCGGTGCGGTCCGGGTGCTGCCCGCCCGTCCGGCAGGGAGGGAGCAGATGGATGCGTCTGTCGTGGCCTCACCGGGTCTCGGACGGAGAGGGCCCCGGCGCGCGGGAGCGCCGGGGCCCGGCCGCCCCCGCCGCCGGGCGGGGGCCCCGGCGCCCCGGCGCCCCCCCGACCCACTCCCCCCCTCCGGCCGGCCGGCGGGGGCGGTGCCCCGAGCGACTGCCGCA
>NZ_JBHYWP010000004.1:2230-24367 GCF_042751845.1 Streptomyces sp. NPDC059398
GGGGGGGGTGGGGGGAGCCCCCCGCGGCCCGGGGGGGGTGGGGCCCGCGGGCGGGGGGCGGGCGGGGGCGTGTCCGCCCCCGCGCCGATCCGGAGCCCCGAGCTCCCAGGATCGGCCTGGCCGGACCCTCATCCCCGAGTGGTCCGCCCCCGCACGAAATCTCCCCAGGGCAGCACCCCTCAATCCTCGGTGGTTGTCACTCGAAGGTGGGGTGTTACGGAGGAAAACCGCGTGTTCGAATGCGAGTTCGATAGCCTGTGTGGGGCCGGCTCCGAACGAGCTCCGAATGAGCTTTGAGCAAGCTCCGTACGAGCTCCGTACGAGCTACGAACCAGCTACGGATCCATCCTGAGCGGCCAGCCGCAGTGTGTGCGGGACCGACCACCCGGGGGACTGAAGGGGGTGCCAGAACAAATGGTGCAGCGCATCGACGTGACCGGACCTGACGGCGTACGCCTTGCTGCCTGGGAGTTCGCCGACCCGCCCAAGGAGACCGACGAGGACGCCGGGGACGTCGGCCGCGCCCCGGGTGTCTTACTGCTGCACGGTCTGATGGGCCGCGCCTCGCACTGGGCGTCCACCGCCCGCTGGCTCTCCGGGCGCCACCGCGCGGTCGCCCTCGACCAGCGGGGCCACGGCCAGAGCGACAAGCCCGCCGAAGGCCCGTACACCCGGGACGCCTATGTGGCGGACGCGGAGGCGGCGATCGTCCAGCTGGGGCTTGCCCCCGTGACCCTCATAGGCCACTCGATGGGCGCACTCACCGCCTGGCAGCTCGCGGCGAAACGGCCGGATCTGGTCCGGGCCGTGGTCATCTGCGACATGCGGGCCTCCGCCCTGGGGATGGCCTCTCAGCGCGAGTGGGAGGACTGGTTCATGTCCTGGCCCGTCCCCTTCGCGACACTCGCCGACGTACGGAAGTGGTTCGGCGAGGACGACCCGTGGGTGGAGCGGCCGAATCCGTCCCGGGGTGAGTTCTTCGCCGAGGTGATGGCGGAGAGCGCCGACGGCTGGCGGCCGGTCTTCTCCCCTCGCCAGATGCTGAAGTCCCGCGAGACCTGGGTCTTCGAAGCGCACTGGGAGGAGCTGGCCCAGGTGCAGTGCCCCGCGCTGGTGGTCCGGGGTCTGGACGGCGAGCTGGGCCGGGCGGAGTCGCAGGAGATGGTGCGGGTGCTGCCCCGGGGTGAGTACGCGGAGGTGGCCGACGCGGCCCATCTGATCCACTACGACCAGCCCGAGGCATGGCGCGCGGCGATAGAACCGTTCCTGGACGCGGTGGTCACCCCGTAGCGGGGGAGCCCGCCCGGCAGCGGGCAGTGGCCACCAGGCAGGTGCGACCGCCACCCGGCAGCGGGCAGTGGCCACCCGGCAGGTGAGGCAGCCCCGCTGCAGGAGAGGCAGTCACCCGGCAGATGAGGCAGTCACCCGGCAGGTGCGGCCGCCACCCGGCAGGAGAGGCAGCCCCGCGGCAGGTAGGGCCATCCACCGCTCACCCCTTGCTGACCGCCAGCAGGATCTCCGGCAGCCGGCCGGCCGCCTGCGGTGCGGCGGCCCGCAGCCCTGCCCAGGCCGTGAGCGCCCCGTACACCGCGCCCACCGGCAGCAGAATCCACAGATACGGCTCATTGCCCGTGACATGCAGGGCGATCAGCAGGGCGATCACCGGAGCGCAGAGCAGAGCGGCCGAGACCATGCCGCCGAAGATGGAGATCCAGGCCAGCCCCGCCTGCCCCGGGGCGACGTTCTTGTGGGCGTTGTCCTGCGGGATCGAGTACGGGAAGCGGGCCGAGGTCACGGCGCCCGTCCCCAGCATCGCGCCGAGCAGGGCGAAGGCGAGCCCCATCGCCTCGGGCAGCGCGCCCCAGTCGCCGAGCAGCCCGGCCGTGACCACCGTGACCAGCGCGGTGTACGGGACGGTGACCAGGGCCAGCGCCAGGGCGCGCGACCGCAGTTCGGTGAACGCGTCCCGGGGCGACGAGATGGTCTGCGCGACCATCCAGAACGCCGAGGTGTCCTGGCCGAACTGGTTGTACATCTGGATGCCGAGCATCCCCGCGCCGAAGCAGGAGAAGTAGACGGACCCGCTGCCCTGCACGGCGTTGAGCACCGGCACGATCAGCCCGATCGCGAGCGACGCGATCCACGCGGCCTTGGTCTTCGGGTCGCGCCAGATGTAGCGCAGGGTGCGGAGCATCACCGTGCCCGTGCGGCCTTCGGGCAGCAGCCGCGACAGGCCCCGCGCCGACTCCCTGCGGCTCGGTCCTGCCGCCGCGAGCGTCGAGCCGTCCGGTGAGGTCATCAGCCGGACCAGGGTGCGCCGCCAGAGCCGGAGCATGATCACCAGGAAGGCCGCCGCGATGGCGAGTTGGGCCACGGCCACTCCGTACGAGCCGCCGCTCGCCGAGTCGACGGCGCCGATCGCGGAGGCCGGCGGCAGCCACCGCACCACGTCCCCGGCCGGGTCGAGCGCGGAGAGGCCGCCCGCCCTGCTGAGGCGCTGGACACCGAAGTTGACCGCCTGGATGCCGACCGCGATCACCAGACCGCTCAGTACGGCGAGATCGCGGCCCTTGCGCGAGGTGAGCAGCCGGACGTTGGCGGCGGCCACCGCCCGCGCCAGCGCCACACAGACCAGCACGGTCAGCGGAACGGCGATGACGGCGGCCACCACGGCCGCCGCGTTCGTCGCCACGGCGAAGGCGGAGCCGGCCGCGAGGCAGAGCGTGAACAGCGGTCCGACGCCCACCAGTGAGGCACAGAGCAGAGCCCGGACCAGCGGTTCCGGGCGCAGCGGCAGCATCACCAGACGGCTCGGGTCGAGCGTCTCGTCGCCGCTGGGGAAGAACAGCGGCATCGCCGCCCACCCCACCGCGAGCACGAGCGTCAGGATGACCGTCAGGGTGCCCGCGTGCGCGTGACCGTGCAGCAGGACCAGGCCGAGGAGCAGCAGCGCCGCGAAGAAGAGCGAGACGGCGACCGACGCGATGTACGCGGCCCTGCGGCCCGACGACTGGCGCAGCCCGTTGCGGAGCAGGGAGAGCTTCAGCCGGATGACGACCGGGGTGAGGGAGGGGCCGACCGGGTGGGCTCCGGGGGTGCCGGAGGCGTCGCCGGGGGTGTCCGGGCCTGCGGTGGTGGCGGACGCGGTCATCGCGGGCCCCCGCCCAGCCAGTCGAGACTCTCCCCGGCGTTCCTGCCCTGCGCGCCGACGAGTTCGAGGAACGCCTCCTGGAGGGAGGGCGCGGTTCCGCGTACGTCGGCGAGCGGGCCCTGCGCGCGGATCCGGCAGCCCGCCATCACCGCCACCCAGTCGCAGAGCGACTCGACCAGCTCCATCACATGGCTGGAGAAGACCACCGTCGCGCCGGAGCGGGTGTAGCGCTCAAGGACCCCGCGGATCGTCTGCGCGGAGACCGGGTCGACGCCTTCGAACGGCTCGTCCAGGAAGAGCACTTCGGGGTTGTGCAGCAGCGCGGCGGCCAGCCCGATCTTCTTGCGCATCCCGGTCGAGTAGTCGACCACCAGCTTGTGCTGGGCGCCCGCCAGATCGAGCACGTCCAGGAGCTGGGTGGCCCGTTTGTCGACCTCGGCGCCGGGCAGCCCGCGCAGCCGCCCGCTGTACGCGAGGAGTTCGCGCCCCGAGAGCCGCTCGAACAGCCGCAGCCCCTCGGGCAGTACGCCGATACGGGACTTGACCGCGACGGGGTCCTGCCAGACGTCGTGGCCCGCCACCTGTACGGCGCCCCGGTCGGGCCTGAGCAGGCCGGTCACCATGGAGAGGGTGGTGGTCTTGCCCGCGCCGTTGGGACCGACCAGACCGATGAACTGGCCCGCGGGCAGTTCGAGGTCGATCCCGGCGACCGCGACCTGCTCCCCGAACCGCTTCCACAGTCCCTCTACCCGTACGGCTGCCTGGTCCGGCATGTGCAGCGCCTTTCAAAGTCGCGGCTCTTGCGCCCCACCCTACGGTCGCCCGGCCGGCGCCCGGCCGTCCCGGCTCCCCTCGCGGCCGTCGCCGCCCCGGTCCCGGCCCTACCTGCGGCCGTCCCTGCTCTCCTGGCCGCAGCCGTACGCGAGGGGCCCGGTCAGCTCGTCCGCGTCCGGCAGCCAGCGGTTGACCGCCGTGGGCCGCCGTGCCCACTGCACGGTCCCGGCGGACCCCACCCGGGTGGGCGGCGCCGCGATGTAGTCGCCCTCGCCGCGGACCACCAGATCGATCGTGGACGGCAGCCACCCCAGCCTCCGTACCAGCTGGGGCACTTTGGCCCCGGCGCCCGGCAGGACGAAGAAGAGCATCCGGCGGTGGGGCGTGCGGATCACCGGGCCGAGCGTCACCTCCCTCCGCTCCATCCGGGCCAGCGCGAGGAAGCCCGCGGTCTCGGGGACGTCGATGACGTCGAAGGTCCGCCCGGTCGGCAGCAGGACCGAGGCCCTCGGCTGCCGGGACCACAGGGAGCGGGCGGCCACGGCGCTGCCGGTGGCCTCTGCCGCCCAGTCGGGGCGCGTGGGGTGTGCGCCGGGCGCGGGGCACGCGGTGTCCCCGCAGGAGCACCGCTCGCCGCCCGCCACGGGCTCCAGCCAGGTGCCGGGGAGCACGTCCCAGTGCCGCTCCTCCGCGTACCGTACGGCGCTGTCCAGCAGCGGTTCTGTGCGCTGCTGGGGAATCTGTGCGGCCTGCGTGCCCGTGGTGGTCTCATTCACGCACGGCTCAACTCCCGCCACCACCTGGGGTTACGGGGTCAACACACCGGGCAGAGCCGTGGTTTGACGGCATACGGGGCGCATGGAGGCATGGGCGGGGGCGCGTAGGCGAATGCACCCCCCGGAACGGGTATTCCTCAGCGAGGTGCAAGAGGAATGCCGGGATTACTCCCGTCTTCCACCGCATTCTCCCGACATTTCCCGGGCAGTGATCAACCCGACCGGATCAGTGATCGCCGCACGTCTCAGGGGGTATTCATGGCCGCCAGGCCGCTCGTCGCCCGTCAGCCCAATGAACGGCTGCAGGCACTCATTCAGGAAGCCGGCTGCTCCAACGCCGGTCTCGCCCGTCGCGTGAACATGGTGGGGTCGGAGCGGGGCGTCGACCTCCGCTACGACAAGACCTCCGTCGCGCGATGGCTGCGCGGGCAGCAGCCGCGCGGGCGGGCGCCGGGCATCATCGCCGAGGCGCTGGGCCGCAAGCTGGGCCGTACGGTCACGATCGACGAGATCGGGATGGCCGACGGCAAGAACCTGGCATCCGGGGTCGGTCTGCAGTTCTCGCCGACCGTGATCGGCGCGATCGAGCAGGTCTGCGAGCTGTGGCGCAGCGACGTGGGGCGGCGCGACTTCCTCTCCGGTTCCACGGTCGCCGCCTCCGCGCTGGTCGAGCCGAGCCGGGACTGGCTGATCACGGGGGCGGACGCGCAGGTGGCGCGCGCCGCGGGGGCCCGGGTCGGGGCGTCGGACGTCCAGGCGGTACGGGCGACGACGGCCGCGCTCACCGACCTCGACCACCGGTTCGGCAGCGGCCATGTGCGGCCGATCGTCGTCCACTACCTGAACAGCGTGGTGTCCGGGCTGCTGGCCGGTTCGTACCGTGACGCGGTGGGCCGCGAGCTGTTCGCGGCGGTGGCGAGGCTGACCGAACTCGCCGGTTACATGGCGGTCGACACCGGTCAGCCGGGGCTCGCCCAGCGGTACTACATCCAGGCCCTGCGGCTGGCCCAGGCGGCGGGGGACCGCGGGTACGGCGGCTATGTGCTGGCCGCCGCGATGAGTCATCTCGCCGCCGAGCTGGGCACTCCGCGCGAGATCGCACAGCTCGCGCGGGCGGCCCAGGAGGGCGCGCGCGGCCGGGTCACCCCGCGGGCCGAGTCGATGTTCTACGCGGCCGAGGCGCGCGGCCACGCGCTGATGGGCGACGCGCGTGCGGCGGAGGAGGTCGCGGGGCGCGCGCTGGCGGCGATGGACCGCGCGCAGTCCGCTACGGACGCGGGCGACGACCCGGAGTGGATCACCCACTTCGACGGCGCTTATCTGGCCGACGAACTGGCGCACTGCCACCGCGACCTGGGCCAGGGGGCGGCGAGCGCGAGCCGCGCCGAGGAAGCGCTGGCGGGCCTTCCGGAGACCAAGGCCCGGCGGCGGGGGATCGGCATGGTGCTGCTGGCCACGGCGCAGCTCCAGCAGCGGGAGCTGGAGCAGGCCTGCCGCACGGGGACCCTGGCGATGGAGCTGCTGGCCACGGTGCGTTCCGGCCGGGGTGCGGACTATCTGGACGATCTGCGGGGGCGGTTGGAGCCGTTCGCGGACGAGCCGGTGGTCCGGGATCTGGGGGCGCGGATGGACGTCGTGGTGGCGTAGGGGTGAGGGGAGACGGCGGTGGGGCTGCGCCCGGGGGACGGTCCCGCCCCGTCGCACCCTGCCGCCGGGCCTCGACGGGTCGCTGTTGCGGGTCGTTCCGCTGGGTGTGGCCGGGCTGTCGGCTGTGTGCGGCCTGTGGAAAGCCGTACGGGCAGCGTCGAGAACAAGCCATCCCGGCCCCATCTGGACGCCGTCCGGCCCAAGTACAGCGCCGGGCGCCCCGCATGTGTTACATCGCACACCCCCATCCGCCGTCCCGTGGCAGACGCGTCCGTTCACCCGGTAGCGTGAACCGACGATTCCGTAGGTCCACGTGCAGTAGGAGTCCCGGTGACGCAGAACGGACAGGGCGACGAGCCGCAGCTTCCCGCTGTACGGCGCGCGCACGAAGGTGTCGTACTGCCGTCCGACGGGAGCGGCCCGTGGATCCCGGAAGTGGCGGGCGAGCACACCGTCCCCGCAGGCGGCCAGCCGTGGGGCCAGCCCTGGGGACCGCAGGACGGCGGACCGCAGCCGCCGCAGCAGCAGCCTCCGCACATACCCCAGCACCAGCCGCCCCACCAGCAGCTGCCGCCTCCGTCCCACCAGCAGCAGCAGTTCCCGCAGCATCTGCCGCCGCAGCAGGCGCCGTACCAGCCGCAATTCCAGCAACAGCAGCCACAACACCAGCCGCACCAGCCGTACCACCAGCCGCCCGCCTCGCAGCCGCTGCCCCCGGCCGCGCAGCAATCCCCGTCGTTCGCTCAGCCGTTGCCGCCCGAGACCCCGCCGGGCGGGGTCGTGCCGGGCGGGGGCGACAACGAGGCGACGCAGTTCATCGCGCCCGTCCCCGGGGCGCCCGGGAACCCGGCGGAGGCCACCCAGTACCTGGGCTACCCCCAGCAGTCCGGGCCCGCCCCCGCCGCCGCGGGCTCCGACGCGGACCCCACGCAGTTCCTGCCGCCGGTCCCGGCCGCCCCGGCCGCACCCTCCGGCGGTCCGTACGGCATCAGACCGGGAGCGCCCGAGGACCGGCAGCCGCCCGCCGAGTTCGACAGCCTCTTCCGTACGGACAACGGGGCAGGGCCCCAACCGGCCGGTGAGACCCAGCAGATGCCCCGCTTCGACTCCCCGGCGCAGGCGCAGCCTCAGGCCCAGGCGCCCTATGGCGGCGGCACGTACGGCGGGGCCCCGCACAACCCCCCGCCCGGCAGCGACCCGTACGGCAGGCCGCAGCAGCAACCCGGCGCGCAGACACCGCAGTACGCCCCGGAGCCCGCATCCCGGTCCGCCGCGGGCAACGGCCGGCGCAAGTCGCGTACGCCGCTGATCGCCGCCGTCGTCGTCGGCTGCGCCGTCATCGGGCTCGGCGCGGGCGCGCTGCTCAGCGGGGGTGGCTCCGACAAGAAGGACGACAAGCAGCCCGCGGGCGCCACCGCGACCACCGCGTCGAAGGAGCCGGAGGCGGCGAAGGACCCGGCGCAGCCGCAGGCCGTCGCGCTCGACAAGGTGCTCGCCGACAGCAACAACAGCCGCTCCGCGGTGATCGCGGCGGTCGGGAACATCCGGTCCTGCCAGAACCTGCCCCGGGCGGCGTCGGACCTGCGCGGCGCGGCCAAGCAGCGCCACGATCTGGTGACCAAGCTCGGCACGCTCTCGGTCGACAAGCTGCCGGACCACGAGAAGCTGACCGGCGCGCTGACCACGGCGTGGAACGCGTCGGCGACCGCCGACGAGCAGTACGCGGCCTGGGCCCACGCCGTCGCGGCCGACGGCAAGAAGGAGTGCAAGCACGGCCACGCCAAGCGGACCGCGGCGGCCGGCCGCGGCGACGTGGCCAGCGGCAAGGCCACCGCGGCGAAGAAGCAGGCATCGGCCCTGTGGAACGCCATCGCGGAGAAGTACAGCCTGACCCAGCGCCGGGGCGACCAGCTCTGACCGGGCTTGACGGGACGAACGGCGGGGGCCCGGAAGACCGTCCCCGCCGGGAACGTACGATCGAAATCGTGCAAGGTTCTCCGAACGCTTCCCGTCGCGGCCGTCGCTCCACCACCATGGAGGGCATGCCGTTGACTGACATGCCGTGGTGGCGCTGGCGCGCCAATGTGCGCTCCGCGCTGCATATGCTCTCCGACCCGTCCTTCCACCAGGAGTGCTGGCTGGCAGGCCGTGCGGAGTACGGGGACGTCACCGATGCCGTGTACCGGCTGGTCGAGGACACCTGGCTCGACAACTGGTCCGCCGAGAAGTACGTCGGGACGGTCTTCCGGGACTCCGGCGAGTCCGCACTCGTGGATGTGGCCGTGCTGCGGGTGCTGCGCATCATGCACCAGGTCGGGGCAGATGCTCCCGTATCGGTCTATATGGAGCATCACGGCTGGCCGGAAGCGGTCCGGGCCGCGCGGGAGGCACACGTACGGCTGGCGACGGCCGACGGCGACGACCCGGATACGGCGCCGCGCACCCTGGAGGTGCTCCGCATCGTGACCAGGGCCGCCTGACGGCGGACGGTTGTGGCACCCTGCTGTCATGAACGACCAGTACGTCCTCACGCTCTCCTGCCCGGACAAACAGGGCATCGTGCATGCCGTGTCGAGCTATCTGTTCATCACGGGGTGCAACATCGAGGACAGCCAGCAGTTCGGGGACCGGGACACCGGGCTCTTCTTCATGCGGGTGCACTTCTCGGCCGAGCAGCCGGTCTCCCTGGAGAAGCTGCGTGCCAGCTTCGCCGCCGTCGGGGACGCCTTCGACATGGAGTGGCAGCTGCACCGCGCCGATGACCGGATGCGGATCGTCCTGATGGTCAGCAAGTTCGGCCACTGCCTGAACGACCTGCTCTTCCGGTCCCGTACGGGCGCGCTGCCCGTCGAGATCGCCGCGGTGGTCTCCAACCACCCGGACTTCGCCGAGCTGGCCGGGTCGTACGGCATTCCCTTCCACCACATCCCGGTGACGAAGGACAACAAGGCGGCGGCCGAGGCGGAACTGCTCGACCTGGTCCGCAGGGAGAACGTCGAGCTGGTGGTGCTGGCCCGCTATATGCAGGTCATCTCGGACGACCTCTGCAAGGCGCTGAACGGCCGGATCATCAATATCCACCACTCCTTCCTGCCGAGCTTCAAGGGCGCGAAGCCGTACCACCAGGCGCATGCGCGGGGCGTGAAGCTGATCGGGGCGACGGCCCACTATGTGACGGCCGACCTGGACGAGGGGCCGATCATCGAGCAGGAGGTCGAGCGGGTGGGCCACGAGGTCACGCCCGACCAACTGGTCGCGATCGGGCGCGATGTGGAGTGCCGGGCGCTGGCGCGAGCGGTCAAGTGGCATGCCGAGCACCGGATCCTGCTGAACGGGCACCGGACGGTGGTGTTCGCGTAGCGCCGCTCCCGCTCCCCGCTCTCCGGCCCGGTTACTCCCGGGCCGCCCGCCGCCGCTGGTCAGGGCGGTCCGGGCGGCCGCCCGGGGCGCTCACATCCGGCTGAGCGAAGCCGCCGCGAACAGCACGTCCCGGATCGCCTCGCGGTCGCCCTCCTGCCCGGCGACCGCCTCCTCCGGCTCCACATGTCCCGCAGCCAGCCGGCAGAACTCCACCCCGTCCAGCGCGACATGGGCCACGGCCAGGTCAGGGGAGCCCTGCGCGGCCGGGGAGTCCAGGGCGATGTACCAGTCGCCGCCGCCCGCGCCCTCGATCTCCAGCCGCAGCGAACGGCCCGGCCGCCCTTCCGGGACCGGCCCGCGGGCCGGGCTCGCCAGGCCGGAGCGGCGGCGGCCGGCCAGGGTGGCGGGCAGCGTCCGGGCCGCCAGGTCGATCATGAGGTTGAGATGGGCCGATGACGGCGGCTCGTACGGATAGTCCACGGCGTCCGCGATGTCGCCCGCGTGCAGCCAGCACTCGAAGGCGCGGTCCAGGAGCGAGTCGCGCAGCGGCAGACTGAACTCCCCGTACGATACGGACGGTTCGGGCATGTCCTGGCCGGTGAAGGAGACCGTCCGGAGCAGAGTGTGGCTCTGTGCGCGCCAGGGCTCGCGGATCGTGCCGGTCGGGGGAGCGGCGAGCGCCCGCCAGTACCGCCTGGTGCGCTCGGTGGGTGAGCGCGGCGGATCGCTGCCGAGGAGACCGTCGAGGCCGTCGTCCAGGCCGAGCGCGGCCGATACCAGGCCGTCGACGGTCAGCAGATGGCCGATGACCCCGGCGACGGTCGTCCGCCGGGAGGTGGCGCGCTCGTCCTCGTACCACTTCAGCCGGACCGGGGCGTGCCACTCCGCGTCGCCGAAGTCGTTCAGCAGGGCGTCCAGCCTGGCGGTCTCCGCGTCGTACGGAGCCGCCCACGCCGGGATCGGGATCCGGGCCGGTCTGCGGCCCAGGCAGCCCTGGAGCACCCGGGACCGCAGCAGCGGGTCCAGGTCAAGGCTCCGCTCCGTGTGCAGCAGCGCCACCGCGTCCCGCAGCCGCAGCGCCTCGTCCGCACAGGGCGCGCAGTCGGTGAGATGGTCCTCGACGGCCTCGGTCTCCTCGGGAGAGCAGGCGGCGAGCGCCCAGGCGCCGAGCAGCGATTTCAGGACCTTGTGCGACAGCTCCACTGGCGGCGCGGGCAGGAAGGCCAGGTCGTCGGCGGCCCCGCGCGGCCCCGGTATCCGCGCCGGAGCGTCCTCACCGGGGCGTCCGGCCGGTTCCTCCGCCGGCCCCGTCACAGGGCACGGCCGTATCCGGGCGGCGAAGCCCCTTCGGCGGGACGGGTGTTGGCCGTGGAGAGCAGCTGGAGCCCGAGGCGCAGCCGCCGCCGTGCCTCGTCCTCGGTGACACCGAGATCGGCCGCGGTCTGGCGGTAGTCCCTGCGCTGGAAGTACGCGAGTTCGAGGGCGGCGCGCAGCGGTGCGGGCATGGAGGTCACGATGTAGTCGGCGCGGGCCGCAGCCGACGCCTTGCGCACCTTCTGCTCCAGCCTCTCCGTCTCCTCGGCGGTGCCTTCGCCATGGGCGGCGAGGGACGCGGTCTCGGCCTGGCGGAGCAGCCTGACGGCCTGGCGGTGGGCGAGGGCGGCGACCCAGGAGCGCATCGGGCCGTGCTTCGGCTCGTACTCCTCCGGGTGCTCCCAGATGTGTACGAAGACCTCACGGGTGATGCGGTCGGCCGCCTCGTCGTCGTCCAGTACGCGGTGGGCCAGGCTGTGCACGAGGGAGGCGAACCGGTCGTACAGCTCGCCCAGCGCGGCTGCCTCGCCCCGCGCGAGCCGCTGCTGCATCCTGCGGTCCCACCGCTGTGGTGTGTCCTTCGGCATCAGGCCCCCAAGCATCCGCCCCAGTCCCCTTCGACAGTAACCGCAGGGCCCGCGAAGTGCGCCTCTTTGCGGTAAGCGCGGTCCGGGAGCGCTGCGGGGTGGTAGGGGAACGCTGCGCGGTGGTAAGGGAGTGCGGTGGACCGGCGGTGGAGCGATGAGGGCTGGTCCAGGCGCCCGGAGGCGGCCGAATATGATCTTTTCTGTCTGAAAATGCCTGGGTTTTTATGGCAGGGACGGTGTTTCATAAGGGTCCGATGGGGCAGCCGCCCGAGTGGAACGCAAACTTCCGGATCTTTTTCCGGACCGGCAGACCGACAGCGGAGAGGTCCAGTCCCGTGATGCTGAACGTGACCGAAGCCGAACGCGGTGCCTGGCGCGTCCTGCGCATATCTGGCGAAATGGATCTGGTGAGTTCCCCCGAGGTCCGTCAGTGCGTCCATGACGCGGTGGCCGCGGGCTGCCACGACGTGGTACTCGACCTCTCGGACGTGGTCTTCTGCGACTCCAGCGGTGTCGGTGTACTGATCGCGGCCCGCAGACTGATGCGCTCCTGCCAGGGCCGGCTGCGGCTGATCCTGCCGGGCGGCGGCGAGGTGGGCGGCATGTCGGGCCAGGGCGGCGCCGCCCATGTGAACAAGGTGCTGGGCGCCCTGGGGGTCCGACGGCTCTTCGAGGTGTACGCGGACGTGTACGACGCCACGGAGGACGACGCGCAGCCGATCTCGGCCTGAACGGCAGCCTGTCGTTCCCGGCGAACGATTCTGCCCGCAGGTTTGCCCCTGGGGCCCTTACCGGGCGGGGCGCCCGTCCGGTAAGGATGGGGGTGCACCAGAGGCCCGGAGCCGGACCGGGCGCGTCGCCGGATCCGCCGGCCTGGTGCCGTCTCGGGAGGGCGTATGCGCAGCCGACAGTCGAAGCGCGGGAGCGGGCTGCCCGCGGCTGCGGGCACCGCCGAGCGCCCGAGCGCCCCCGCCCTCCCCGTACAGCGCGACCTCGCGGTCCGCTCCCCGCAGGGTCTCCTCGCCCTCCAGCGGGCGGCGGGGAACGCGGCGGTGGCCGGTCTCGCGTCCCGGGGTGCCCGGAGCGCGGGGACCCGGGCGCCCGCTGCCGCGCCCGTCATCCAGCGGGTGAAGACCGGCGCCCCGACCGGTGTCGTCAGCGGCGACGACGAGGCGTTCTTCACCACACAGGCGCCGGAGGGCGTACTGC
This sequence comes from Streptomyces sp. NPDC059398, assembly GCF_042751845.1. Taxonomy (NCBI): domain Bacteria; kingdom Bacillati; phylum Actinomycetota; class Actinomycetes; order Kitasatosporales; family Streptomycetaceae; genus Streptomyces; species Streptomyces sp. NPDC059398. The sequence continues at coordinate 15,049 of NZ_JBHYWP010000004.1, forward strand.
GCGACGGCCGTCGGCAGCCGGACGGCCTGCTCGACCACCACGTGGACCATGTGGACGCCCAGGATCACCATCCTGGCGACGTCAGCCTCCGGTACTCCGACGACGACACGCTCGCGGTACACGACACCGAGCGGGAACCGAAGGAGTTCTACGCCACGGACGAGGTGTTCCAGCACGCGGTGGACCGGCTGGCGCAGGTCGGCAGCGCGTACACGCTCGTCCGGGGCGGCTCGCAGATCAAGACGGCCGCGGGGACGCTGGGCAAGATCACCCCGGTCACAGCGGACGAAGCCACCCGGAAGAAGGCAGGCCGCTTCGCCGATCTGATGCTGACGGAGTGTATCGAGGTGGCGCGCAAGGTCGTGGGCTCCCGCAAGATGCAGGTGGTGATGGCGGGCGACGGTGGCGCGGCTCCCTGGCGCGGGAAGTCCGGTGTGGACCTGGCCCATCACCTGGACAAGACGGCGCGTTCCGGCGGTACGACCAATCCGGCGGAGGCCGCAGCGGGGGCCTCCGCGGCGGGAGCCGCAGCGGAGGCGAACGGCACCGAGATCCACAACGAGCGGGAGGTGGCCCGGGACTACGGAACCACCCTGCGCGAGCGTCCCGCCGAAGCGGACCGGGTCGCCCAGGAGATGGGTGTCAACCAGTACGCCAGGCCGCTGGTCGGGGAGGGCTTCGCCACCCACTCCGTCGGCGACGAGGACAAGCACGACTTCGCCACGGTGCCCGACGGCGAGAGTTTCACCGACCGGTCCGCCGACGACATCTGGAACTACCACTTCGCCGGGGTCGTCGCCCGCAGCAAGGACGAGAAGTCCTGGGTCACGCTGGAGAACTACAAGCGGGACTACAACGCCAAGGCGGCCGTGGGGGCCTTGGAGAAGAAGCTGTTGAAGGCGTACAAGGAGAAGACCAAGGCGCTCCTGAACGGCTACCAAGGCAAGACACCGCAGGGCGTCTTCGACAGCGACAAGGTCATGGCGATGATCCAGGAACTCGCCGGCGTCACCCGCCAGGACGCCATGCAGGAGTACCAGAAGCTCGGCACGGACAAACTGGCCTGGCAGGGCAAGTGGTTCTTCCGTCTCTACGGCTCCCAGCCCGGCGAGACCTTCCACGACAAGCAGTACGGGGGCGGCGCCAACGACATCGTGAACCCGCTGACCGTCCGGGTGCGCCGGGGGTGAACCCCCTGCTGCTCCCGCGCTGAGACCCCGTACCGGCCCGGCCGTTCAGCCGTACAGCTCCCGCAGCTTGTACTTGAGCACCTTCCGCAGCGCGTCATTGCGCGGCAGGGCGTCCACCACCTCCAGCTGCTCCGGCAGCTTGTGTACGGAGAGGCCCTCGTCGCGCAGGAACGCCGATATCGCGGCCAGGGTCAACTCCCCGGCTCCCGGCCGCCGTTCGAGGACCGCGCAGACCCGTTCGCCGCGCTCCGCGTCCGGGAGCCCGACGACCGCCGCGTCGGCGACCGCCGGATGCTGGTGGAGCAGGTCCTCGATCTCCTTGGCCGAGATGTTCTCGCCCTTGCGGATGATGATGTCCTTCATCCGCCCGGTCAGCACCAGATGGCCGGTCTCCCTGAGATGGCCCACGTCGCCGGTGACCAGAAAGCCGTCCGCGTCGAAGGCGTCCGCCCCCTGGTCCTGGCCCGCGTACCCCTGGCAGACCGCTTCGCCGCGCAGCCGTACCTCCCCGTCGACCCCGGCGGGCACCGGTTCGCCCGCCGCGTCCACGATGCGGATCTCCATTCCGGCGGGCGGACGGCCCTCCGTGGTGGCGAGGTGCTCGGCCGTGTCGTCGGGGGCACCCATGGTGATCATGGGGACCTCGGTCATGCCGTAGCCGTGGGTGAGCTGTACGCCCATCTCCCGTACCACCGCGTGGTACACCTCCGGGGGCTTCGGCGCCCCGCCGCCGGCCAGCAGCCGCAGGGTGGGGACCAGCCGTTCGCCGGGGACCTTGCGCTGCTCGGTGAGGAACATCGAGTAGAACGCGGTGGAGCCGCCCGCGACCGTCACCCCGTGCCTGCGGTACTCGGGCAGCGCCGTCTCCATCGCGAAGTGCTCGAAGAGGACGGCCGGGAAGCCGTAGAGGAGCAGCATCACCAGGTAGTCAGGGCCGCCGATGTGTGCGAAGGGGAAGGCCATCGAGCCGACGTCGTCCGAGGTGAGGTGCAGGGCGTGGGCCAGGCAGGAGCCGCCCGCGATCAGCGAACGGTCGGTGTGCAGCACGCCCTTGGGGTCGGATGTGGTGCCGGATGTCCAGTAGATCCAGCGGACCGCCGTGCCGTCGGCAGGCGGCGGCGGGAGCACGGCGGGGTCGCCGTCCGGCAAGGTGCCGTACGCCTCGAACACCCCCCGGGCGCCGAGCCGTTCGGCCATCGCGGTGTGGTCGTGCCCGCGCCAGGTGCCCGGTACGGCGAAGAACTCCGCCCGGGATTCGCGGAGCGCGAAGCCGACCTCGCGGTCCCGGTAGTACGGGATCACCGGCGACTGGACCGCGCCGAGCCTGGCCAGGGCGAAGGAGAGCAGCACGGTCTCGGTCCTGGTCGGCAGCTGCCAGGCGACCACGCTTCCGGGCCGCACCCCCATCCCGTACAGACCGGCGGCGACCCGCTCGGCGCCGTCCCGCAGTTCCCCGAAGGTCAGTGTGCGGTCACCCTGGAGCAGCACGGGCCGGTCCGGGGTGAGGGCGGCGCGGCGGTCGGCCAGCTCCCACAGTGTGCGGGATGCGCCCAGTGCGTGTGCGGTCTCGTCCATGCGGCCCGAACTCCCTCGTGCTCCGGCGGGTCTTGGCTGACGGGCACCCGTAGCTGACGTACACGCGTAACTGACGGGTAGTCAGGTCGTGTCGAGAGCGTAGGGCTCCGCGCCTTGTCGGTCCAGAGGGCCGGGAGCTAGCCTGCTTCCTGACGGCCCATCAGGTTCATGCGCTGTGACAGTTGCGTACGGCTGTGAACTCCGCCGGATATCGGGCCACCGGACATGCCGGAAGGGACACCCTGATGGACCTCAGGTACACGGAGGACGAGGAGGTCTTCCGCGGGCGGCTGACGGAGTGGCTCGCGAAGGCCCTGCCCGCGCTGCCGCCCGCACCGGACCCGCTGGACTGGCCGGGCCGCCGCGCGTACGACACGGCCTGGCAGCGGATGCTGTACGACGCCGGGTACGCGGGGCTGCACTGGCCGGCCGACGCGGGCGGGCGCGGTGCCACGCCGACCCAGCACCTGATCTTCCTGGAGGAGACCGAGCGAGCCGGGGCCCCCTACGTCGGGGCGAACTTCGTCGGGCTGCTGCACGCGGGCCCGACGATCGCCGCCGAGGGGACGGCGGAGCAGCGGGCGCGCTGGCTGCCGCCGGTGCTGCGCGGGGACGAGATCTGGTGCCAGGGGTTCAGCGAGCCGGGCGCCGGGTCGGACCTGGCGTCGCTGCGGACCAGGGCGGTGCGCGACGGCGACCACTATGTGGTCAACGGCTCCAAGATCTGGACCTCGCACGCCGAGGTCGCCGACTGGTGCGAGCTGCTCGTCCGCACCGAACCAGTCAGCGAAGCGGTGCCCAAACACCGGGGGATCACCTGGCTGGCCATGCGGATGGACACCCCCGGTGTGACCGTGCGCCCGCTGCGGACGCTCGCGGGGTCCACCGAGTTCGCCGAGATGTTCCTCGACGACGTACGGATCCCGGTCGGCGACCGGGTGGGCGACGAGAACGACGGCTGGCGCGTCACCATGGTGACCCTCTCCTTCGAGCGGGGCACCGCCTTCGTCGGCGAGGTCGTCGCCTGCCGCCGCACCCTGGGCGAACTCGCCCGTACGGCACGGGAGAACGGCAGCTGGGACGCCGATCCGGCGCTGCGCCGCCGACTCGGCAGGCTCGGCGCCGAGTTCGCGGCGCTGTGGCGGCTCACCCAGTGGAACGTGAGCGAATCGCAGGGCGGGGGCGGGGCCGTATCCGGGAGCGGCCGGTCCGCGTCCGGTGGCGGGGGCGGTGGGTCCGCGTCGGGGGGCCGGGGCGGCGGCGGATTCGGGGTGCCCGGCATCGGCGGTTCGGTCTTCAAGCTCCGCTACTCGCAGGCCCGTCAGGAGCTGTACGAGGCGGCCGCCGAGGTCCTGGGCCCCGATGCCATCGACCTCGCGCACCCCTGGAACCAGGACCGGCTGTCCTCGCTCTCGTACACCATCGCCGCGGGCACCTCGCAGATCCAGCAGAACATCGTCGCCGAGCGGATCCTCGGCCTCCCCAAGGAGCGCTGATGGACTTCCGGCTCACCGATGACCAATTGGCCCTGCGCACCGGCTTCCGTGAACTGCTGGCCGGCCGCTTCGGACGGGACGCGCTGCGGGCCGCCGTGGAGCGCCCGGCCCTCGACCGCGCCCTGTGGCGGGAGCTGGGCGAGGCCGGGCTCTTCTCGCTCCGGTTGCCCGAGGCGGACGGCGGGGTCGGACTCGGGCTGCCCGAGGCCGTTCTCGTCTTCGAGGAGGCGGGGCGCGCCCTGCTGCCCGGCCCGCTGGTCGCCACGCATCTCGCGGCGGGCACGGTGCCGGGCGCCGACACCGGGCGGACCGTCGTCGCGGCCTCGGACGGCGCGCTGGTGGAGTGGCTCGCGGAGGCCGACGAGGTGATGCCCGTGGTGGGCACCACCGCGGACGCCACTACGGGCACCACCATGGACACCGTTGCGGACGCCCGGCCGGTGCGGTCGGTCGACCCGCTGACGCCGCTGCACCGTGTCCGCGGCGGACGGCCCCCGCACCCCGCGGCGGCCCTGCTCACCGCGGCCCTCCAGCTCGGCAGCGCGGCGCGCACCACCGAACTGGCCGTGCGGTACGCGGGCGAGCGCGAGCAGTTCGGCCGCCCGATCGGCTCCTTCCAGGCCGTCAAACACCTCTGCGCCCAGATGCTCGTACGGGCGGAGCTGGCCAGGGCGGCGGTGTACGCGGCGGCGGTGACCTGCGAGGCGGGCGGCGGCGGTACGAGCGGGGGCGGGGGACGGGCGGGGGACGGGGCGGCCGGCGCCGAGGTCGCCGGGGCGAAGCTGCTCGCCGATGACGCGGCCGTCCGTAACGCCCGGGACTGCCTCCAGGTACACGGCGGTATGGGATTCACCTGGGAGTCAGATGTTCATCTTCATCTCAAACGGGCCTGGGTGCGGGCCGAACAGTGGATCACCCGGACCGAGGCCGAGGAGCTGGTCGCCGCCGCGCTCTGAGGGGCGGCGGGATGTCACCGGGCCGTCACCGAGCGTTGATACCGGGTTGTGTCCTTCGACAGGGCCGTCACGGGCCGGAGTCGGCGCCGCGCTCCGGTACGCTCCGTGGGATGCGAACGACCGTGTTGCGCGGATGCGCTGTTGGCACCTCCGGGGTGGCGGCAGCTCGGGGAATGCGCGCCGTTCGCACCGTACGTGGGTGCGAGGAGCGCCTTCGTTCGACTGTCCGCAACAGGCGTCGCACAGTATGCACCACGCCTACTCCTTCGCGCTGGAATATGCCCGAAGCGCTTGTTGCGGTGACTGTACGTCAACCATGCTGTCTCTTAAGGGAATCACGGTCCGTGATCCCTGAGAGGCGCTAGGCGATGTTCCCCCGGTGCTTGAACAGCTCTGAGGGATACCCCCGGCCGGTTCGGATGGTGTGAGCGGTGCAGGTGCTTCAGGTACAGCTGGAGGTCGGACCCGATCCCGCGGAGGTGGGGCGGGCCCGTAGGTGGGCACGGTCCAGACTCGTGGGGTGCGGGATAAGGGCCGACGAGCCACTGGCCGAGACGCTGATTCTGCTGATCTCGGAACTGGTGACCAACGCCGTGGTGCACACGGGGTGTCCGGCGGTGCTGCGCATGCTGTTCGGGCCGCCCGACGACGACGCCGGGACGGTCCGGGTCGAGGTGGCCGACATCAGCGCCTGCCCGCCCCGGCCCCGGCACGCGGAGGGCGAGGACACCAACGGCCGCGGTCTCGAACTGGTCGACGGGCTGGCCGACCGCTGGGGCTGGCAGCCCGAGGGGCGCGGCAAGTCGATCTGGTGCGAGGTCGACCGGGGCGGATGCGAGGTCGCACCGGGGGCGTGCGAGGTGGACAGGGGCGTGTGCGACGGCGTGGGAAGTGCGCCGGAGCGCAGGGAGGTTATCCGCGACACCACGGCATTCGACCCCTCTCGCGCCGTCACATATCGGGTGTAACTCGCATAGCCCTGCCCTGGTGTTGACGCGGAGTGGCGGTCTGATCACGCTTGCAGAAGCGGTCCGCCCGTGGGGGGAGACCGGGATGCCGGGGGGTGTGGGGGCCCGGATTCCGGTACGAGGACCGCGTCCGGCGCCGGCCTCTCCCGGGCAGGGGGAGGCGGCGCCCACGCCGTTGCCGCGGGGGGGGGCCGGGGGCGCCCCCCCCCGCACACGCGCCCGCGGGCCGGGGCGCGGGGGCCGCGGCGGGGGGGGGGGGGGGGGGGGCCCCCGCGGGGGGGGGGGGGGGGGGGGGCGCGGCCGCCCCCCCCCGCAACTCCGGCCCCGGTGTGGCCGTGGAGGACCTCGCCGTACCGCTCAGAGAATCGCCACCGGGGCGACCGGTGCCCCCGTACCGCCGGTGAAGGGCTCGGGTGTCGCGGAGAGCAGGAAGCTGTACTGGTCCGCTTCTGCACAGGCTGTGGACAACTTTTCAAGATTCCAGTTCTGCCCCTGCGGCATCCCCATCTCGACCAGATGCAGGGCGTGTACGGGCAGCCAGAGGTCCTCGCTCTCGGGCGGGAAGATCTCGAAGGTGACGGTGTCGTTGGCGACCGCCGCCACATCTCTGGCGTGGAACCACTCCGGGGTGCGGATCGAAAGCCCGGGTGACGGATAGGTGTAGCCGTTCCGGTCGCCGCTCAGATACAGCCGGATCTGCCCGGTCCTCACGAGCACGATGTCTCCGGCGCGCACCTCGGTCCCCGCCAGTTCCTGGGCCGCCTCCAGATCCTCCGGCGTCACCGCACGGCCGCCCGCCAGCCGGTCCTCGCCCCTGGCGCGCGCCACATCGAGCAGCACCCCGCGTGAGACGAGGTGGCGGACGGTGCCGATCCCGCTGAACTCGGCGCCGCCGTGCGCCGTGACCGTCTCCGCCGGGCGGCCGTTGTAGAGCTTCCCGGAGTGCGAGGCGTGGGTGAGCGCGTCCCAGTGGGTGCCCGTCTGCAGGCTCATGGTCACGATGTCGTCGCTGGTGGCCACCGTGCCTGGCCCGAACAGCTCCTGGTTGATCTGGACCATCGCGTGCAGCGGGTTGACCCGCCCCGGGATCATCCCGGTCTGTACGCCGTCCTGTTCCAGGGCGATCGCCAGCGGGATGCGGCGGCCACTGCGCACCCCGGCCGCGGCCTCCCGTACGACCTCGTCGGTGATCAGGTTGAGGGTGCCGATCTCGTCGTCGGCGCCCCAACGGCCCCAGTTGTTCACGCGTGTGGCGATGTCGTGGAAAGCGGCCGGCAGGGACATCGGGCCTCCGGGGGTCTTGTGCTCGGCTGTCTGACTACCCGTAAAATCTAACGGTCCGTCAGAAACCGCGGGAAGGGGCCGGGCATGGGGAACTTCTTGGCAGGCAAAGTCATCGCCGTGACAGGGGCCGGGCGCGGCATCGGCAGGGCGGTCGCCCTCGCCGCCGCGGCCGAGGGCGCCCGGGTCGTCGTCAACGACTACGGGGTGCCCATCGAAGGCGGTGCACCCGAGAGCGAGGTCGCCGCGTCCGTCGTCAAGGAGATCGTGGCGGCGGGCGGCCAGGCGGTCGCGGTCGCCGACGACATCTCGACGATGGCGGGCGGGCAGCGGATCGTCGATGTGGCACTCGCGCAGTACGGGCGGATCGACGGTGTCGTCTGCGTCGCCGGGATCCTCCGCGAGCGGATGCTCTTCAACATGTCCGAGGAGGAGTGGGACCCGGTGGTCGCCACGCACCTCAAAGGCACCTTCACCGTCTTCCGGGCGGCGTCGGCCGTGATGCGCAAACAGGGCAGCGGCACCCTGATCGGCTTCACCAGCGGCAACCACCAGGGCAGCGTCGCGCAGGCCAACTACAGCGCGGCCAAGGGCGGCATCATCTCGCTGGTGCGCAGCGCCGCGCTCGGCCTCAACAAGTACGGCGTGACGGCCAACGCGGTGGCCCCGGTGGCCAGGACCCGGATGTCCGCCAACGTCCCCATGGAGCTGAAGGAGATCGGCGAACCGGAGGACGTGGCCGCACTCGTCACCTATCTCCTCTCGGACCGCGCCCGCGACGAGAAGATCACCGGCCAGGTGTACACCATCGCGGGCCCCAAGATCGCGGTCTGGGCCCAGCCGAGGGAGCTGCGCGCCGGCTACGCGGAGGGCGCGGCGTGGACACCCGAGCGGATCGCCGACTTCCTGCCGGGGACGGTGGGGGTGGACCCGATGCCGATGCTGGCGCAGTTGGAGGCGATGGCGCGGGCGGCGGCGGCCAAGGAGCGGCCCAATGGATGAGGACGGGACGGCGGCCGGTGGCGGCGGCGCCGGGAAGGTCACCGTAGGGTACGGCGCCCCCGGGGGCGGGGCGGTCGGTGACGGCGCTCTCGGGGGCGGCCCGGATCGGGGCCCGGCGCTCGTACGGGTGAGAGGCGGCCACACGAAGGGGGCCCGGTATGGACTTCTCACCCGGGCCTGACGACGCCGCGTTCCGGGCCGGGGCGCGGACCTGGCTGGCGGACCGTCTCACCGGTGCGTTCGCCGCCGCCGGAGCCACCGGCGGACCCGGCAGCGAGCACGAGGGTACGGAGCTGCGCCGTTCCTGGGAGCGGGAGTTGGGCAGCGGAGGCTGGATCGGCATCGGCTGGCAGGGCGACTTCGGCAACCGCCGGGCCACTCTCACCCAGCAGGTCGTCTGGGCCGAGGAGTACGCGGCGGCCCGCGCCCCCGGCCGGGTCGGCCACATCGGCGAGAACCTGCTCGCGCCCACCCTGATCGCCTTCGGCGACGAGGAGCAGCAGTCCCGCTTCCTGCCGCCGATCGCCCGCGGCGAAGCGCTCTGGTGCCAGGGGTACAGCGAGCCCGGGGCCGGCTCCGACCTGGCGGCGGTGCGTACCGCTGCCGTACGCGACAACGACGGGGGACACCGCGTCACCGGCCAGAAGATCTGGACCTCGCTGGCCCGGGAGGCCGACTGGTGCTTCGTACTGGCCCGTACGGAACCGGGCTCGCGCGGCCACCACGGGCTCTCCTTCCTGCTGGTCCCGATGGACCAGCCGGGGGGGGCGGTCGCGCGGCCGGACCTCGCGCGGCGCCCGCGAGCCGAGAGCGACCAAGGGTTGGTCGTACGGGGCGCCGGCGGCGGCGGG
>NZ_JBHYWP010000004.1:24377-54751 GCF_042751845.1 Streptomyces sp. NPDC059398
GGGGGGTGGTCTGTGTGTTCCGTGTCCCGCCCCCCCCCCCCCCCCGCCCGCCCCGCACACCCTGCTATACCCCCCGTGCTCGCCCCTCTCCCCCCCCCGGGCCGGATCGACGTACGGCCGATCCGGCAGATGTCGGGCACCAGCGAGTTCAACGAGGTCTTCTTCGACGGCGCGCGGGCCGACTGCGTGGTCGGCGGCGAGGGCAACGGCTGGCAGGTCGCCATGGGCCTGCTCGCCCTGGAGCGCGGGGTCTCGACCCTGGTCCAGCAGATCGGCTTCGCCCGCGAACTCACCGAGGTCGTCGAAGCGGCGCTCGCTTCGGGCGCCACCGCCGACCCGGTGCTGCGCGACCGGCTGGTACGCCAGTGGGCCGAGCTGCGCACCATGCGGTGGAACGCGCTGCGCACCCTGGGGCGTACGGACGACGCGGGCGCCCCGAGCGTCGCCAAACTGCTCTGGGGCGGCTGGCACCAGCGGCTCGGGGAGCTCGCGGTGCAGGTGCGGGGTGCGGGCGGGGCCGTCGGGCCTTCCGCCTGGGCGCCGAGCAGCCCGTACGAACTCGACGCACAGCAGCGGCAGTTCCTCTTCAGCCGGGCCGACACGATCTATGGCGGCTCCGACGAGATCCAGCGCACCATCATCGCCGAGCGGGTGCTCGGCCTACCGAGGGAGCCGAGATGAGGGGTGTCGTCTTCGACGGCAAGCAGGCCCAGGTGGTCGACGACCTGGAGATACGTGATCCGGGGCCCGGCGAGGTCCTGGTGGACGTCGCGGCGGCCGGGCTCTGCCACAGCGATCTGTCGGTGATCGACGGGACGATCCCGTTTCCGGCGCCGGTGGTGCTCGGCCATGAGGGTGCGGGGGTGGTCGAGGCGGTCGGGCCGGGTGTGAAGCATGTGGCGCCCGGTGACCATGTGGCGCTTTCCACGCTCGCCAACTGCGGGGCGTGCGCCGACTGCGACCGCGGCCGGCCGACGATGTGCCGCAAGGCGATCGGCAGGCCGGGGCGGCCGTTCTCGCGGGGCGGCGAACCGCTCTACCAGTTCGCGTCCAACTCGGCCTTCGCGGAACGCACCGTCGTCAAGGCGGTCCAGGCGGTGAAGATCCCCGCGGACATCCCGCTCACCTCGGCGGCGCTGATCGGGTGCGGGGTGCTCACGGGGGTCGGGGCGGTACTGAACCGGGCCAGGGTCGACCGCGGTGAATCGGTGGTCGTCATCGGTACCGGCGGTATCGGCCTCAATGTCCTTCAGGGCGCCCGGATCGCGGGCGCCGAGGTGATCGTGGCGGTGGACGCGAACCCGGCGAAGGAGGCGGTGGCCCGGCAGTTCGGGGCGACCCACTTCCTCACATCGGCGGACGGCGTACGGGACATCCTGCCGAAGGGCGCCGACCACGCCTTCGAGTGTGTCGGCCGGGTGGAGCTGATCCGCCAGGCCGTCGACCTCCTCGACCGCCACGGTCAGGCGATCCTGCTGGGCACCCCGCCCGCGATGGCGGAGGCGTCGTTCCTGGTGTCGTCCCTGTTCCTGGACAAGTCCATCCTCGGCTGCCGGTACGGGGCTTCACGCCCGCAGCGGGACATCCCGCTGTACGCGGGGCTGTACGCCCGGGGGGAGCTGCTCCTCGACGAGTTGGTGACCCGGACGTATCCGGTGGAGGACTTCGCGGGGGCGGTGGCCGATGCGGAAGGGGGGCGGGTGGCGCGGGGGGTGCTGACGTTCTGAGCGGTGCGGCACCGTCCCACGGGGCTCCGGCCCCGGACCCCGCTCCTCAAGTGCCGGATGGGCTTCGTGTTAAGCCCCTCCTGGGGGCACCTCCCAGCGGTAGCTGGGGGAGCTTGAGGAGCGGGGGTGCGGGGGCGGAGCCCCCGGAAAACGGTCAGCTGTCCCCGGAGGGCGCCCGCAGCCTCCGTACCTGGGGCGACAGCAGCGCCCCGCACGTCGCGAGCACCGTGAGCCCCGCGCACCCGGCAAGCGCAGCCCGGGGCCCGACGACCGCCGCGATCGGGCCTGCCACCAGCAGGCCCAGCGGCGCCAGGGCGAGGGAGCCGAACCAGTCGTAGGAGCTGACCCGGGACAGCACCTCACCGGGGATCTCCCGCTGCATGGTGGTCTCCCACAGCGCGCCGAACACATCGCTGGCCAGGCCCGAGCAGAACATCGCCAGGCAGATCACCCAGACCGGCGCGTGCGCGGCGAGCAGGGCCATCGGTACCGCGATCACGAAGACCGCGAGGACCGCGACGAGGACCGGGCGACGCACCCGTAGCCGTACGGCGAACGACGCCCCCGCGACCGTTCCCACCGCCTGCGAGGCCACGATGGCGGACCAGGGACCCGCCCCGCCGAGGTGTTCCTTCGACTCCAGCGGTCCGAGCACCCCGGCGGTCGCGGAGATCGCGGCCACCATGACGGCTGCCTGGCAGACCACGACCCACAGCCACTGCCGGGAGGCGAACTCCCGCCAGCCGTCGCGGAGATCGGCCCAGCCGGAGGACTTGGCCCGTACGGCCGTCGTCAGCCGCAGCCCCCGGATCAGCCCGGCGCTCACCACGAAGGACGCCGCGTTCAGGGCGAGCGCCCAGCCCGCGCCGAAGGTGGCGACGGTCACGCCGGACAGGGCGAGCCCGAGCACCGTCGAGCCGTTCATGCCGACCCGCAGCCAGGCGTTGGCCTGCTGGAGCTGCGCGGAGGGGACGATCTGCGGGACGACACCGGACATCGCCGGGGCGAACAGCGCACTGGCCGTGCCCGCCAGGGCGGCCAGCAGGCACATCGCGGTCAGCGGGGCGTGCCCGGTGAGCACCATCGCGGCGAGTGCGCCATACGCGGCGGCGCCCAGCCAGTCCGAGATCATCATCAGCCGGGACCGGGACATCCGGTCCGCGATCACCCCGCCGATCAGGATGAGGACCAGCTGCGGCAGCGCCTGGCAGGCGAGCACCAGCGAAAGCCGCCCGGGGGTGGCCCCCGGCAGCGAGAGCACCGCGAACGCCAGCGCCACCCGGGCGAAGGCGTTGCCGAGGACCGAGATGGTCCGCGCGGACGCGAGCAGCATGAACCGCCGGTCACGCCGGAGCGCGGCCGTCCCGCCACCGGCCGCAGCGGCATCACGGTCCGTACCGTCCGTACCGTCCGCGCCGGCCGAACCGTCCGTACAGTCCGCTCCGGCCGAACCGTCCGCAGGGACCGGGGCCGGCCCCGGAACCGGGACCTGGACCGGCACGGGAACCGGTCCCACAGCCGAGTCGACCACCGCACCGGCAGCCGGGTCGACCACCGCACCGGCAGCCGGTTCCGGGGCCGGGTCAGCAGTGGTTTCGGAAACGTCAGGGGGGAGAGCCATGGGCGGACACCTTACGAGAGCGGGGCGGCCGGGTCGCCCCGCGCGGGTGCCCATTCGGGCCACATTCCCTCCCGTACGGAGCAGTCGTGATCCGGCCGGAATTCAGCACGCCGTCACCGCTCGGACACCGTACAGGCCAGGCGCCCCAAGGGATTTCGCGCGATCCGATGCCGAACGGCCGACGCTTCCGGGAACTGTCATGCGCACGATGCGTGGCGTTCAGCCCCCCGGCCACCTCGCCCTGTGAATCTCAACCGCGACAAGAGACCCCACAGGAGCCAGGGAGTCAATCCGTATGTCCGCAGACGACGCAGCACGCTCCGCTCTCACCGGCCGCCGCAGGTTCCTCGCGGGATCGGCCGCCGCGCTCGGCGCCGCCGCGGCCGCGCAGCTTCCGTTCTCCGGCAGCGCGTCCGCCGCGGCGCCCGTGTCCGCCCCCTTCACCGGATCAGCCGCGGCCCCGAAACTTCCTGACGGATTGTTCAGACTCGGGGTCGGCTCGGGCGATCCGCTGCCGGACGCGGTCGTGCTGTGGACCAGGCTCGCGCCCGACCCGCTGGTGAACGGCGGTGGCATGCCGGACACCCCCGTCACCGTCGAGTGGCAGGTCGCCGACGACGCGAAGTTCACCAGGATCGTCCGCAGCGGCACCGAGCAGGCCGTGCCCGCGCTGGCCCACAGCGTGCACGCCGACGCCAAGGGGCTCCGGCCCGGCCGCCAGTACTGGTACCGCTTCCGCTGCGATGGCCAGATCTCGACGGTCGGCCGGACCCACACCGCGCCGTCGCCGCTCGCGGCCGGCGGCAGCCTCCGTATCGCACTCGCCTCCTGCCAGAACTGGCAGCACGGCTACTTCACCCCGTATGCCGACATGCGCGCACAAGACCCTGACCTGGTCCTCTTCGTGGGCGACTACATCTACGAGTCCGCCCCGGCCGCCAATTCCGTACGGGTGCACACCGGCAAGGGCGAGCCGTACACGCTGGACGAGTACCGCAACCGCTACGCCCAGTACCGCACCGACCCCGACCTCCAGGCCATGCAGGCGTACGCGCCCTGGGTGGTGACCTTCGACGACCACGAGGTCGACAACGACTTCGCGGGCGAGGTTCCGCAGGACCCGGCGAAGCAGTCGCACGACGCGTTCGTCGCCCGGCTCACCGCCGCGTACCAGGCGTACTACGAGCACATGCCGGTCCGGGCCACGGCGGTGCCGCACGGTCCGCACATCCAGATGTACCGGCGCTTCGACTACGGCCGGCTCATCCGGCTGAACGTCCTGGACACCCGGCAGTTCCGCACCGACCAGGCCGCGACCCAGGCGGGCGCCGAGGAGCCGTCCCGCACGATGCTGGGCGCGGCGCAGAAGGACTGGCTGCTGCGCGGGCTGACCCGCTCGCCCGCCCGCTGGAACGTCATCGCCTCCCAGATCATGATGGCCGAGACCGATCTGCTCCCGGGCAAGGGCAAGCTCTGGTACTACGACGCATGGGACGGCTACCAGGTCGAACGGAACGCGCTGATGCGGCAGTTCCAGTCGGTGCGCAATCCGCTGGTGCTCTCGGGCGACCGTCATCTGACCATGATCAGCGACTTGAAGAAGGACTTCGCCGACCCGAAGTCAGCCGTGGTCGGGGCGGAGTTCGTGGGGACGTCGATCTCCAGCAACGGGGACCAGGACCAGGCCGTGTTCCACCAGCAGTGGGACCCGCTGAAGGCGGACAACCCGCACTGGAAGGTCATCGACGCCCACCGCGGCTACCACCTCTTCGACATCGGGGAGTCGTCGGTGGACGCCCAGGTCCGGGTGGTGGACACCGTACTCAGCAAGAAGGCCAAGGCCAGCACGCTCGCCCGCCTCCAGGTGCGGTCGGGACGGCCGGGTGTGCAGGTGGTGTGAGCCGGCGGCGGCGCGGGCGCGTTCTCCCCACGGGCCCGCACCCGGACCGTCTCCCGGGGACCCGGACCGTCACGCGGGGGTCCGGGTCCGGAACGTACGGCGGTAGACGGTCGGCGGTACCCCCAGCGCGGCCTGGACGTGCTGCCGCATGGACTGGGCCGTGCCGAAGCCCGCGTCCCTGGCCACCTGGTCGACCGACAGGTCCGAGGACTCCAGGAGGTGGCGGGCGCGTTCGACCCGCTGCCGGATGAGCCACTGGCCGGGGCTGAGGCCCGCCTCCTCACGGAACCGGCGGGTGAAGGTCCGTACGGACATCGACTCCTGCGCGGCCATGTCCCGCAGCTGTATCGGTTCGTGCAGCCGGGCGAGGGCCCAGGCGCGGGCGGCGGTCGTCGTCGCCGAGCGGTCGTCGGGCAGCGGGCGTTCGATGTACTGGGCCTGGCCGCCGTCCCGGTGCGGCGGGACGACGGTCCGGCGGGCCACGTCGTTCGCCACCGCCGTTCCGTGGTCGCGGCGCACGATGTGGAGGCAGAGGTCGATGCCCGCCGCCACGCCCGCCGATGTCAGGACGTCGCCGTCGTCGATGAACAGCACGCCCGGGTCGACCAGGACCGTGGGGAACAGCCGCTGGAAGTGCGCGGCGGACGACCAGTGCGTGGTGGCGGGGCGGCCGTCCAGATATCCGGCGGCGGCCAGCACATAGCCTCCGGTGCAGATGGAGACCAGCCGGGTGGCGGGTCTGACGCGGTCGAAGGCGGCGGCCAGTTCCGCCGTCAGCCTGCCCTCCTCGTACACCGGGCCCAGTTCGTACGAGGCGGGGACCACGACCGTGTCGGCGGTGGCCAGTTCCTCCGGGCCGTACTCGGCGAGTATCGAGAAGTCGGCGTCCGTACGGACCGGGCCCGGGGGGCGTACCGAGCAGGTCACCACCTCGTACAGCGGGCGGCCCGCCGTGTCGCGGGGGCGGCTGAAGATGCGGTGCGGGATGCCGAGTTCGAAGGGGAGCACTCCGTCCAGGGCGAGTACGACGACGCGGTGCGGGCGCGGGTTCGGACGGGGCACGGGTTCCTCCCTGGGGCAGAACGGGTGACAGTGACCGGGCGGGGCGGTGGCCGATGAGACGGGTCTGGTGGTCCAGACCTGTCCTTGATATGCATCGGACACTGTGACTGACAAGCACCCGGCCGACCAGGTCATTCCCCGCACGTCCCACCCCGCCGCCGATGCCACCGCCCACGCGGCCCCCGCCGCCGATGCCACCGCCCACGCGGCCCCCGCCGCTCCGAGGAGCCCCTTCGGGCCGCCGAGCGAGCCGCTCACCCTCTGGAACCGTAACTTCCGCTTCTTCTTCACCGCCCGTACCGTGGCCCGCTTCGGCGACGGCATGGTCCCGGTCGCCCTCGCCGCCGGCCTGCTCGACACCGGCCACGGGGCCTCCTCCGTCAGCTTCGCGCTGGGCGCCTGGATGGTCTGCTTCGCGGGCTTCGTCATCGTGGGCGGGGTGCTGGCCGACCGGTTCACACCGCGCCGGATGATGGTGCTCGCCGACGCGATGCGGCTGGTGGCGACGACTGTGCTCGCGGTCGTCTTCGTGGCGGGCGCGCCGCCGCTCTGGCTGGTGTACGGGCTGAGCGCGGTCAACGGTCTGGGCGCCGCGCTCTTCCAGCCGGGCGTCGCGAGCATGCTGCCCAAGGTGGTGCCCGACGTGCAGCGGGGCAACGCGCTGCTACGGGTCGCCGAGTCGCTGACGACGATGGCGGGCCCGGCGGCGGCCGGTGCGCTGGCCGGAGTGGGCGGCCCCGGCACGGTCTTCGGGGTCAACGCCGCGACCTTCGCGGTCAGCGGCTGCTCCCTCTTCCTCATCCGGATGGCGCCGATGGCCCGCACCCACGGGGAGACGCTCGTCGCCGAGATCGTCGGCGGCTGGCGGGAGTTCAGGGCGCGCAACTGGCTCTGGGGCGTGATCGCGGTGTGGACCGTGTACGGGGTGACGGTGCTCGGGCCGCTCACCCCGCTGGAGGCGGTCGTGGTCACCGAGCGGCACAGCTCGGCGGTGTACGGCCTGATGATGACGGTCAACGGCGCGGGCAACGCGGTCGGCGGCCTGATCGCCATGCGCGCCCGCCCGCGCCGCCCGCTCTTCGCGGGCACCTTCGCACTGTTCGGGGTCATCGCCAATCTGCTGGTGCTGGCGTACGACGTACCGCTCGCCCTGCTGTCGGCGGGCTTCTTCGTCGGCGGGGTGGCGTTCGCGTTCTGGCTCGTCATGTGGTCGACGACGGTCCAGACCCATGTACCGCCCGAGGCGCTCAACCGGCTGCACGCATACGACGTGGCCGGTTCGCTGATCATGCTCGCGGTGGGGCGGGCGCTGGCCGGTCCGGTCGCCGAGGCGGCCGGGATGAAGCGGGTCCTGGTGACCGGGATGGTGATCAACGTGCTGGTGTGCGGGGTGCTCTTCGCGGTACCGGCGATCAGGGGGCTGCGGCGCAAGGCGGAGCTGGGGCTCTAGTTGTTCTGTCCGGGGAGGTGGTGAACGCGTCTGGCGTACAACGGGGATCCGGTACATGCACGGTCACTGGCACTGAGTGGTCCTACGCGACCCTGAC
Source organism: Streptomyces sp. NPDC059398 (assembly GCF_042751845.1). NCBI lineage: Bacteria > Bacillati > Actinomycetota > Actinomycetes > Kitasatosporales > Streptomycetaceae > Streptomyces > Streptomyces sp. NPDC059398. The sequence goes on from NZ_JBHYWP010000004.1 coordinate 32,235, forward strand.
CACGTACTTGCCCTGGACGCCGCCCGCCTCCAGCGCCTGGTGTGCCGCTGCTGTCTCCTCCAGGGGGAAGACCGTGTCCACCGCAGGGCTCAGCTTGCCCTCGACCACATGGCGGGCGAGGTCGTCGAAGTCCGCCCGCGTGGGGTTGCCGCTGAAGAAGCGCACCCGGCCGCTTCCGTGGACCGTGCTGGCCGCGAGGTAGCCGAGCGACGCAGCGGGCCGTTTCAGGTCGAAGGCGATGGTGACCATGCGCCCGCCGGGATTCAGCAGGCGCCGGAAGGCCCGCAGATCGGTCCCCGCGGTGTCCACGACCACGTCGAAGCGGCCCAACTCCGCCGGCCGCACGGTCCGGTGGTCGACGGCCTTGTGCGCGCCGAGCCCGCGGACGAAGTCGAGGTTGGCTGCGCGGGCCAGGGCCGTGACCTCTGCGCCGTACGCCCGTCCGAGCTGGACGGCAGCGTTGCCGACACCGCCCGCCGCGCCCCGGACGAGGAGTCGTTCGCCGGGGCGCAGCCCGGCTTTGTCCCGCAGCGCGGTGATGGCCGTGGTGGCCACCGGCAGTGCGGCGGCGTCCACCAGGTCAAGGCCGTCGGGGAGCCGGCCGACCCGCTCGGTGGGTACGGTCACGTACTCGGCGGCGCTGCCGAACCCGGAGGCGCGGCCCAAGACCCCCCATACGCGGTCGCCGGCCGCGAACCGTGTGACTCCGGCCCCCAGTGCGGCGACCTCGCCTGTGAAGTCCAAGCCGACGCGCTTGGGGAATTTCCGGCCGCTCAGGAGGCGGAGGCGGCCGGCACGGGCTGCCAGTTCGCCGCCGTTGACGCTGAACGCGCGCACCTTCACAAGGACCCTCCCGGGGGCCGGCTCAGGGCGTGGCACGCGGCCCGTGTAGAGCACACCGGGGTCGCCGTAGCGGTCGTAGAGCACTGCCTTCATCATCCGGTCGTTCATCGTTCTGCCTTTGCCGCCGGGGGCCGTACAGGGATCTGGCATCGACCGTAAGCTCTTAAGTGGACGCAATCGTCCGCTTGGACCGGAAGCGAGAGACAGTGATGGCGGAATCCTCTCGGATCACAGCCCGGGACGGGGTGCGGGCGGACGCCCGGCGCAACCGGGAGCGGGTCCTCGTCGCCGCCCGTGCGGTCTTTGCGGAGCACGGGATCGACGCCCCGATGGCGACCGTGGCCCGACGGGCCGGGGTCGGCGTGGCGACGCTGTACCGGCATTTCCCGACCCGGGACGCCCTGGTGAGAGGCGCGTTCGCGCAGCAGATGGAGACCTGCGCGCGTGCGCTCACCGAGGCTCTGGCCGCCCCTGACCCGTGGCAGGGCTTCCAGCAGCTGGTCGAGACCGTCTGCGCTCTGCAACGGGAGGAACGCGGGTTCCCGGCCGCGTTCGTCGCGGCCTTCCCGGAAAGCACGTCGGAACACGCGCAGTACCGGCAACGAGCCGAGCGGGACTTCACGACTCTGGTACGCAGGGCCCAGGCTTCGGGCGCGCTGCGGGCCGATTTCCACCCTTCTGACCTCGCCGTGGTCCTGTTGGCACACTGCGGCCTGGTGACCGCTCTACCGGATGATGGTGCAGCGTCCCGGCGCCTGGTGGCCTATCTGCTCCAGTCGTTCCGCACCGACCCGGCCAGCAGACCGCTGCCCCCGCCGACTGCGCTGACACTGCGCAGCTTCCCGATGGCAACTGACGGCCCCCAGGGACAGCGGTCCCCCAGAGCCTGACATGGAACGGTGCCTGCCGCAGGGCACGTCCAGTCATCCAGCGGTATCGCAAGGACCAGGGCTCGCCCACCGGCGAGGCGTTGACTCATGCCGCCAGTCGCGCCCTCAGCCTCACAGGACAACGCACGTAGCGGTGGTCCAGGTGGGTGGCCCGATCATATCGAAGGCTGTCCCTCCGGCCACTCGTACGGCCCTGGCGTGTGCCCTGATGCTGGCGGTGTGTCCCAGACATCGGAACCCCTCGTCCCGCAGACTGCGCCCCTCGTACAGCCCGCGCAGCCACCCCACGGCCCGGGCCGGCCCCGGCTGCACCGGGCCTGGTTGGTGGCCGCCGTCACCTTTGTGACGATCGTCGGCGCCGCGGCCTTCGCCTCGCTGCCGGGGCTCCTGATCGACCCGCTGCACGACGAGTTCCACTGGTCGCGCGGCACCATCGGCTTCGCGGTCTCGGTGAACCTCGCGCTGTACGGCCTGACGGCGCCCTTCGCGGCGTCGCTGATGGACCGCTTCGGGATCCGCCGCGTGGTGGCCGTCGCGCTCACCGTCATCTCGGTGGGCTCGGTGCTCACGGTGTGGATGACCGCCGCCTGGCAACTGGTCCTCTACTGGGGTGTGCTGGTCGGCGCCGGCAGCGGCTCGATGGCGCTGGCCTTCGCCGCGACGGTGACCAACCGCTGGTTCGTCGCCCGGCGGGGCCTGGTCACCGGCGTCCTCACCGCGGCGAGCGCCTCGGGGCAACTGGTCTTCCTGCCGGTTCTCTCCTGGCTGGTCGTGCACCACGGCTGGCGCCCGGCCGCGGTGACGGTGGCGCTCGCGGCGCTGGCGGTCGTACCGCTGGTCTGGCTGCTGCTGCGCGACCATCCGTCGGACGTGGGCCGGTCGGCCTACGGGGCAACGGAGTTCGTACCGAAGCCGCCCCCGCGCACGGGCGCGGCCCGGCGGACGGTCGGGGTACTCGTCGCGGCGGCCAGGACCGGTCCGTTCTGGCTGCTCGCCGGGACCTTCGCGATCTGCGGGGCGTCCACCAACGGCCTGGTGAAGACCCACTTCGTCCCGGCGGAGCACGACCACGGCATGCCGGTCACGGCCGCCGCCTCACTGCTCGCGGTGATCGGTGTCTTCGACGTCGTGGGCACGGTCGCGTCCGGCTGGTTCACCGACCGCTTCGAGCCTCGCAGGCTGCTTGCGGTCTACTACGCGCTGCGTGGCATCTCGCTGCTCCTCCTGCCGATGCTGCTCGCGCCCTCCGTCCACCCGCCGATGCTCCTCTTCATCGTCTTCTACGGCCTGGACTGGGTCGCCACGGTCCCGCCGACGATCGCCCTCTGCCGCGAGCACTACGGCGAGGACAGCGCGATCGTCTTCGGCTGGGTGCTCGCATCCCACCAGGTGGGCGCGGCGCTGGTCGCCTATCTGGGCGGTGTGGTGCGGGACGTCTTCGGCTCGTACGACGTGATCTGGTACGCGTCGGGCGGGATGTGCGCGGTGGCGGCTCTGATGGCCCTGGTCCTCAGGTCCCGCGCGGCGGGCCCGGTGCGTACGACGGCGGGTGCGGTGGGCTGAGTCCGCCCGCGGGGTACGCACGGGGTACGCACGGGTACGGATTCCCGAGCCCCGGCCGGCGACCGCTCAGGCCGCGTGCCCCGGCCGGTGACCGCTCAGGCGGTGAAACGGCCGAACTTCCCCTGGTGGAACAGCAGCGGTTCGCCTTCCGCCGTACCGCCGAGGGACCGCACCCGCCCCACCACGATCAGGTGGTCGCCGCCGGTGTGCACGGCGTGGATGCGGCAGTCGATCCACGCCGGTACGCCGGTGAGCAGCGGCGCACCGGTCGCGGGGGCCGGTTCGTGGGCCACCCCGGCGAACTTGTCGGCGCCGCTCACCGCGAAGGCACGGCACAGGGCGCCCTGGCCCGCGCCGAGGATGTTGACGCAGAAGGACCCGGCGCGGGCGATGCGCGGCCAGGTCGTCGACGTACGGGCGACCATGAACGCGATCAGCGGCGGGTCCAGCGAGAGCGAGGCGAACGACTGGCAGGCGAAGCCGGCCGGGCCCTCGTCGTCCTGTGCGGTGATGACGGTGACACCGCTGGCGAAGTGGCCCAGTACGCGGCGGAATTCACCGGGGTCGACCGGCAGCCGTTCGTCGTCGGCCACCGCCCGCAGGTCCGGGCGCGGGAGCGGGTCGACGGGCCCGGTGGCCGTCGGGGCGCCCACCGACCTGAGGTATCGGACGGCGGCGACCGCCATCCCTGCGTGTCCCATCATCCCCTCAGTGAACCTGACGGGCTGTCAGATGTGAAGGGCCGTGCGGCCGTCGCCCTGCTGGGCTGCGGCCCGGCCGCCGTTCCGGGGGGTGGTCGGCGGGTGAACGGGACCCCATGCCATCATCCTTTCACTAACACGTTAGTGAAAGGAGGTGGAGATGGTCGCATTCCGGATCGACCGGCACAGCGGGATCGCCACATACCTGCAACTCGTCCACCAGGTGAAGTCCGCGCTGCGCCTCGGCGCACTGGAACCGGGTGACCGGCTGCCGACGACCCGCCAGGTGGTGGCCGACACCGCCATCAACCCCAACACCGTGCTGCGGGCCTACCGCGAGCTGGAACGCGAAGGGCTCGTCGAGCCGCGCCCCGGAAAGGGGACGTTCGTCCTCCGCTCGCTCTCCACTCCGGGCGCCGCTCCCGGCTCACCGCTGCGTACCGAACTCGCGGAGTGGCTGGCGCGGGCGCGGGCGGAGGGTCTCGAACGGGAGGACGTGACGGCCCTGGTGGCCGACGCCCTGGACGAGAGCCACCCACGCCCCGCAGACCCGCATTCCACGGACCCGCATTCCACGGACCCGCATTCCACGGAGCCTCGCTCCACGGAGCCTCGCTCCACGGAGCCTCGCTCCACGGAGCCAACAGAACCACCGGAGGTAGAAAAGTGAGTGTTCCGACCCTGCCGACAGCGGTACGGGCCGAGCGGCTCGGGCACGCGTACCGCGGCACATGGGCGTTGCGCGACTGCGACTTCGAGATACCGGCGGGCCGGATCGCGGCCCTCGTCGGCCCGAACGGGGCCGGCAAGAGCACCCTGCTGCACCTCGCCGCAGGTCTGCTCCGCCCGGCGGCCGGCAGCGTCCGCGTCTTCGGCGGCGCCCCCGGCAGCCAGGAGGCCCTGGACCGTACGTCCTTCCTCGCCCAGGACAAACCGCTCTACCCCGGCTTCACCGTCGCCGACACCCTCCGCTTCGGGCGCGAGCTCAACCGCCGGTGGAACGACAAGGCCGCCGAGGCCGTCGTCCGCGCCGGCGGCATCCCGCTCACCACCAGGGTGGGGTCCCTCTCGCAGGGCCAGCGCACCCGGGTCGCCCTGGCGGTTGCCCTCGGCAAGGAGCCCGAACTGCTGCTGCTCGACGAGCCGTTGGCGGACCTCGATCCACTCGTACGCCATGAGGTCATGGGTCTGCTCATGACCGAGGTCGTCGACCGCGGGGTCACGATCCTGCTCTCCTCGCATGTGCTCTCCGAGCTGGAGGAGGTCTGCGACTACGTGCTGCTGCTCCAGAACGGCGGCGTACGGCTGACCGGTGATGCCTACGATCTCCGCGACGGCCACACCCTGGTCACCGGCCGCGCCGACCCCGGGGCACCCGACGGGCTGCCGGCCGGGCTCGACCGCGCCACCGTGGTGGAGTGCACGCTCGCGGGCCGGCAGGTGAGCGCCCTTCTGCGGGGGCCGGCGCGCGGACTCTCCGGCGGTCGCTGGGAGGTGGAACACCCCTCCCTGGAAGAGGTGTTGCTCGCCCACCTCCGTACCCCGGCCCCGTCGGCCGCCCCCGCACCGGCTCCGTCGCCGCGGGCCCGGCGGGAGGTGACGGCGTGAGGGGGACACTCTGGCTGGCCTGGCGCCAGCAGCGTACGCAGCTGGCCGTCGGCGCCGCCCTGCTGGTGGCCTGTGCGGTCTGGGTCGTGTTCCGGCACTCCGACGCGGTGTCGTTCATCGACGCGCGGCACCTCACCCTCTGCAAGGGCTGGAACGGCGACTGCAGCGCCGACGCCGCACAGCTGGTCCTGGAGAACACCGGACCGCTGCGCGTGCTCGGCGCGGCCGGCGCGGTGCTGCCGGTGCTCATCGGTCTCTTCTGGGGCGCGCCGCTGATCGGCCGCGAACTGGAGAGCGGCACCTTCCGCCTGGCGCTCACCCAGGGGATCTCGCCGGTCCGCTGGTTCGCCTCCCGGTTCGCCTTCGCCGCGGTCTGCACGGTGCTGGTCTCAGCCGCGCTGGCCGGGCTCTTCGCCTGGTGGTGGGCGCCTGTGTCGAACGCGCTGGACGGCCTCTACTGGTCCGACAGCCTGGTCTTCGACGCCACCGGCCCGGCCGCGGTGGCCGCCGCCCTCTTCGGCCTCGCGGCGGGAACGGCCGCCGGGCTCGTGCTGCGGCGGATGGTGCCGGCGATGGGGGTCGCGCTGGTCGTCATCGGGGGCGTACGGGTCGTACTGAACACCTTCCGCTTCCACACCGGCCTGGTCACCCCGGTCACCCGGTCGAGCCCCGGAATGACACCGAAGGCTCTCATCGGCAGCGCCCGTTCGGCAGGGGACTGGGGGTACATCACCCCGTCCGGCGGGCACGAGCCGATCGGCAACTGCGAACTCTCGGGCGCCGAACTCAAGCGGTGCATGGCCGCACACAGCTACACCGGCCGCTACTACAAGGTCTACCCGAGCTCCGATTTCTGGACGTTCCAGTGGATCGAGACGGCTGCCCTGCTGGTGCTGGCGGCGGCATGCGTCGCGCTCACCGTGAGCCTGCTGCGCAGGCGCCGCCTCTGAAGCGTGCCGTCCCCTCACCAGGCGCCCGCGGTGTGACGCAGGTCTCACGGAGTGCGTGCAGCAGACGGGGCCGCTTTCCCGTCGAGGAGGGGTGACAGGAAGGGATGGGGATGTGGATCTGGCAACCGAGCACGATGTCCGTATCGGAATCAGCAGGCCCGGCCCGGCGGAGTCGCCGTACGACTTCCACGGCTTTGTCGTCTCCCGGTCGGCCGTACTGTTCCGTGGGGCCCTCGTCCTGACGGGGAACCGGGAGGCCGCGGAGGACCTGGTCCAGGAGACCCTGGAGCGGGCCTGCCGTAAGTGGCGCACCATCGCCGCCAAGGACGCCCCGGAGGCGTATGTGCGGCGGATCATGGTGAACCTGGCCAACGACCGGTGGCGGAGGTTCCGCCGCACGGTCCCGCAGCAGGACGGCGGCGACCGTGCCGCCCCCGGGGACCAGTACGGGCAGGTGGACACGAGGGACCAGCTGGTCCGGGCCCTCCAGGGTCTGCCGATGCGCATGCGGACGGTCGTGGTGCTGCGGTACCTGCATGATCTGTCGGACGAGGAGATAGCGGCCGACCTGAAGATCTCGCCAAGTACCGTGCGTTCGCAGCTCGTTCGCGGCCTCGACAAGCTCAGAGGCCAGTTCCCCGCACTCGCCGGCCCTTCACCGCAGCAGCCCATGGAAGGTGTCCGATGAGTTCAGACGATTCGTGGCCTTCCGGCTGTGCGTCCTTCGAGCAGGAACTGGTGAATGCCATGAACGACTTCGTGAACACGGCCAAGGCGCCGCACTTCGACACGGCCGTCATCGAGCGAGGGGCCCGCCGCAAGCGGGTCACCGCCATCGCCGGTGTCGCCACCGCTCTGGTCGTGGCCTGCGGCGCGGGCACCGCCCTGGCCGCCACCACCGGCGGCAGCGGTGCGCACTCCTCGGTACAGACCGCCGCCGACAGCCACGCCGCCGACAGCACCACCTTCCTCGTCCGCACCAGCGACGGAAAGGTCGCCAAGGAGCGGCTGGGCGGGGCGAGTTCGTCGAGGGCCAGGGTGGGGCTCGTCCACTTCGGCCTCACGCCCAAGTTCACCCGGGTCAAGAAGGCCGACTGCCCGAAGTCGCAGGACGTGGTGGTGTCGCTCTCGCCGCACGCCCCGACAGTTCTTCAGGCGGGTGACACGGTCCTCGTGACCACCTGCTACCGCTGACCCCGGCACAACAACGGGCCTGACCTTGACCGGTCCTGGTCGATCCTGATCGGTCCTGGTCGACCGGACAGCGACAGTACAGAGTCAGGCAGTACAGAGTCAGGCGGTACAGAGTCAGGCGGTACAGAGTCAGGCGGTACAGCGGCAGGCGGTACAGAGTCAGGCAGCACAGAGGGTGGTGGCCTCGTCGGAACCGGGGCCACCACCCCCTGCATTCCACCACGCGCGCCGGGCCGCGGGGCCGGTCCTACCGCCCCCGGTACCGCGGTGTCCTGCGTTCCACGAAGGCCGCGACGCCCTCCTGCGCGTCCGCCGTCGTCATATTGATCTCCTGGGCGGCGGCCTCGGCCGCGAAGGCGGTGGTGCGGTCCGATTCCAGTGCGGCGTTGACCAGTTGCTTGGTGAGGGCCAGGGCGCGGGTGGGGCCCTGGGCCAGGCGGGCGGCCCACTCATGGGCCGTCTTCCGCAGCTCCTCGTCCGGGACCACGCGGTTGACCAGTCCGATGCGCTCGGCGTCCACCGCCTGCACCGCGTCACCGAAGAACATCAGCTCCTTGGCGCGGTGCGGGCCGATCAGGCGCGGGAGCAGATAGGCGCCGCCCCCGTCCGGGACGAGGCCGCGGCGCGCGAACACCTCGATGAACCGGGCCGATTCGGCGGCCAGTACGAGGTCACAGGCGAGCGCGAGCTGTACGCCCAGACCGGCCGCGGTGCCGTTGACCGCGGCGATCACCGGTTTCTCGCAGTCGAGTACGGCCGCGATCAGCCGCTGCGCGCCGAGCCGGATCGTACGGGCCACGTCGCCGGTGACCCGCTCGGCCGGGGCCTTCGGGCCGCCGCCCCGCAGATCGGCGCCTGCGCAGAAACCCCGGCCGGTGGCGGTGAGGACGACCGCACGGATATCGGGGTCGGCGGACGCGGCGCCCAGCAGCCCGATGACCCGCTCGCGCTGGTCCCAGGTGAGGGCGTTCATCGCGGCCGGGCGGTTGAGGGTGAGGGTGGAGACGTGGTCGGTGACGGTGTGGAGGACGGCTTCTTCCTCGAGGGAATTGTGGGAATCCAGGGAATCCAGAGAATCCGGGGAATCAGAGGAATCGGACATGCGGGTTGCCTTTCGGGCTCGGGGCTCGGCGCTCGGGGTGGTGCGGGCGGGTGGGTGCCAGCCCCTCCGGCAGGTGAGGAGCGGGGGCCGGGGGCTGAGCCCCGCGCAAGGTCAGGGGCGGAGCCCCGTGCGAGGTCAGGGGCCGGAGCCCCGGGCAAGGTCAGGCCGCGCCCTCGGCCGGGAGGCTCACCGGCACACCGCCAGCGCATCCAGCGCCACCGCCCCCTGCCCCCGCCCCAGCACCATCAGCGGGTTCACATCCAGCTCCGCCAGCTCGTCGCCCAGCTCCAGTGCCATGCGCTGGATCCGCAGCACCACCTCCACCAGCGCGTCCACATCCGCCGCGGGCGCACCCCGTACGCCGCCCTCCAGCAGGGCGTGGCATCGCAGTTCGGCCAGCATCGCGCGCGCCTGGTCCTCGCCGAAGGGCGGTACGCGTACGGCCGTGTCGTCGAGCAGCTCCACCAGGACCCCGCCGAGTCCCACCGTCACCGTCGGGCCGAACAGGGCGTCCGTGGTGACGCCGACGACCATCTCGACACCGCGCTCCACCATCTGGCAGACCAGGATGCCGTCCAGGTCGACCGCTTCGTACCGGGCGATGTCGGTCAGCTCCCGGTACGCGTCCCGTACCTGGCTCGCCGAGGTCAGGCCCACCTTCACCAGCCCCAGCTCGGTCTTGTGCCCGAGCTGGGCGCCGGACGCCTTCATGACCACCGGGTACCCCACCTGCCCCGCCGCCCGGACCGCCGCAGCCGCACTGGTCACCAGCTGTTCGCGCGGGACACGGATCCCGTACGCCCGCAGCAGCTGCTTCGCCGCGTGCTCGCTCAGCTGCTGGTGCGGGCGCATCAGGGCCTGGGCCTTGCGGAAGGACGGGGACGGGGTCCGGGGGGCCTCGTCGAAGGGGGAGCGGTAGCCGGTGGTGAAGCGGTGGTGGTCCAGATACGCCTTGACCGCCGTGACGCAGTTGCCGAACGTACGGAAGGTCGCCACCCGCGACGAGCCGAGCAGGGTCGTGCGGTACGCCTCCTCGGTGCCCACCGGCGACCCCCACACCACGCACACCAGCTTGTCGGTCGCCTCCGCCGCGTCCACCAGGTCCTGGGCCAGCCGGTCGCTCATCGGCGGGAAGGGGCCGGTGATCGGACAGATCAGCACCCCCACGTCCGGGTCCGCCAGGATCGCGTCGATGATCTTCCGGCCGCGCCAGTCGCCCACCGGGTGGCCGCCGTTGTCGACGGGGTTCGCGACGTTCAGGTACTCCGGTATCCAGGTGTGCAGCTCGGCCTGCTTCTCCGCCGAGAGGACCGGCAGGGCGATCCCGGCCTCCGTCGCCAGATCCGCGAAGTGCGCACCCGTGCCGCCGGAGATCGAGTACACCACCACGCCGTCGGCCCGCGGCTTCCTCGCCCGCGCCAACAGGGCTGACGTGTCCTGGAGTTCGTCCAGGCCGTTCACCCGGATCACCCCGTACTGCCGCATGGCCGCGTCGACCACCTGATCGGCGCCGGTGAGCTTCCCGGTGTGCGAGGCGGCGGACCTGGCCCCCGTCTCCGTACGCCCCACTTTCACGGCCACCACCGGCACCCCGGCCCGCGCCGCACGGTCGGCGGCCAGCAGAAAGGCCCGGCCGTCCTTGAGGCCCTCGACGTAGCAGGCGATGGCGCCGACCTCGGGGCGCTCGGCGAAGTACGAGATGAAGTCGGAGGTCTCCAGATCGGCCTCGTTGCCGGTGGGCGCCCAGTGCGAGAGCCGGATGCCCAGCTCCTGCATGGCGAAGACCGGGCGGCCCTGGTGACCGGACTGGGTGATGAGGGCGACCGCCGGGCCCTCCAGGTCGTCGCGGAACTTCTCGAAGGCGTTGAGGTTCGTGTTGGGGCCGAGCAGCCGCAGCCCCGAGCGCTCGACGGCGGCTGTCAGCCGGGTCTGGGCGTCCGCGCCCCGCTCGCCCGTCTCGGCGAAGCCGGAGGCGAAGGCCACTGCGAACTTCACCTTGGCGTCGGCCAGTTGGGGGATGAGCGGCAGCGGGTCCGCGACCAGGAGTACGGCGAGGTCGACCGGCTCCGGCAGGTCGGCCACGGTGGGGGAGCAGGGCAGGCCGAAGACGGCGGTACGGGTCGGGTGCACCGGGTGGAGTGTTGCGCCGACCCGCTCCGACCAGGCGATCAGCTGGCGGGTGATCCCGGTGTTCGGCCGGCCCTCGGCGTCGGAAGCGCCGACGACGGCCACCGAGCCGGGCCGGAAGAACCGGTCGAGGTCGGGTACGGGCGCGTGCACCGGGCGTCCGCTGACGTCCAGGTCGCCTTCTGCTGCCGCTGTGCCGTGGACGGTGACGGGGGGCTGCTCCCCGCAGGCCACCACCCGTGCATGGAAGTCGGTGGTGAGGGTGCCGTGAGTCGATCCAAGCATCGTGTCCGCCCGCTCCTGCTCGATGGCCAAGCTACCTGACGCTTAGTCAGATTACTGAACTGACGGCCCGTCAGGAACACCGCTGCAAGCAAAGACTCCGGGAGGGGCGGGAGGCGTGGGAGTCGGGGGTGGCGGGCAGCGGGTGCAGTGGGGGTGTGGGCGGCGGGCAGCCGGCGGGGCGAGTCTTCCCCGTACGGCACCGCCCGATACCGCCGCACGGCGCCGACGGCCGGTTCTCGTCCACCCCGCTCCGGCCGGGGACCGCCCCACCCCGGCCTTATCCCGCTTCCGCCGGGGCCCCGCGCCGGTGGCCGCGCAGGGCGTGCAGTCCGGCGGCGCCGGTACCGAGGCACAGGGCGGCGGCGCTGAAGCCCAGCGACGCGTGGACGCCGATCGCGGCGCCCAGGAGCCCGACCGTGAAACCGCTGCCCGCGCGCAGCCCGTTGGCGGACATCCCGTACACGCCCAGGACCCGGCCGCGGTCGGCGGCGGGCGCGATCAGCTGGACGACGGTCTGGCCGATCGACATCGAGGCCAGATTGGCGACGCCACCGGCCAGCAGCAGTCCGAGGGCGAGCGGATAGCTGGTGGTGAGGGCGAAGAAGAGGCTGGTCAGACCGTAGATGGCGGTACTGATGACGGCGGCGGGCACATGGGGTTTCACCCACCCGGTGGCTTCGAGCACGATGCCGCCGATGACCCCGCCCGCGCCGTTGGCGAAGAGCAGCACCCCGTACGCGGTTCCGGCACTGCCCGCGCCGAGGTCATGGGCGAAGATCGGCATCGAGGACTGGAGCGAGGCGCCGACGAAGAAGGAGCCGAGGCCGCCCAGGATGATCATGCTGACCAGGGTGCGGTTGGCGCCGATCTCCCGCAGCACGCGCAGCGACTCCAGCGCCCCCACCCGTGGCCTGCTGTGGTGGTCGCGGGTGTGGCCGGTGAACTTGGTGCGGAAGAGGAAGAGCGTCAGCGGTACGTAGAAGGCGACGTTGGCGAAAATGCCCGCCGTGGGGCCGAGCCCAAGCAGCAGCGCGGAGCCGACCACGGGGCCGAAGAGGACGCCGAGACTGCGGAAGGTGGCGTTCAGCCTTACCGCGCTGGGCAGTTCGGCCGGGCCGACGAAGTCGTGCAGCATCAGCTGCTCGCCGGGGCTCCACAGCGATCCGGCCAGACCGTGCAGGACGAGCAGGACGCACGCCTCCCACATGTGCAGCGAGTCGGTGAGGAAGAGGACGCCCCAGGTGATCGAGACGGCCATGAACAGCCCCTGCGCGGCCTGGATGATGCGGCGGCAGTCGTAACGGTCGGCCAGCGATCCGAACCACATCGAGAGCAGCAGGAACGGCACCCAGTGGCTGATGACCTGGAAGCCGGTCAGGGCGGGGGAGTGGAAGGTCTGCCACAACACCCAGTAGGTGATGACGTGTTCGATGTTGTCGGCCATCATCGCCAGGGCCGCGCCGAACAGATACGGGCGGCAGTCCCGGTTGCGCAGCGCGGCGAATCTCGGGGGCGGGGCGGAGCCGCCGGCCGGTGCGGGGGCGGCCGTACCGGTGGAGGGGCCGGCTGCCGCGGCCACGGGTATGCCGGCGGGGGTGCCGGCGGCCGGGGCCGCGGTCTGCGCCTCGGCGGTCAGGGCCGCGTCCAGCTCGGCCAGATGGGTGGGTACGCCGCAGGCGGCACACATCCTCGGTCTTCTCCTTCTCGTACTCGGCGCTGTTCGGTGCTGTGTTCGGTGCTCGGTGTTCGGTGCTCGGTGTTCGGTGTTCGGTGCTGTGCTCGGTGGTGCTCGGTGGTGCGTGGCGGTGCTCAGAGACGGCAGCTGATCTCCATACCGTCCTCGACCGGGAAGGTCACGCACTGATAGCCGTTGGCCGGTGTGCGTACGTACTCCAGGTACGGAAGCAGACTGCCCAGATTCACGTCGTCGGCCACCACGAGTGTGCCGGGGGCCAGCCGTGGTTCGAGCAGTCGCAGCACCGGCAGGCAGAGATCCTTCCAGCCGTCGAGCAGGACGAAGTCCGCGGGTGCGTCGAGACCGCCGAGGGTCTCCAGGGCGTCTCCCTCCAGCACGGTGATCACATCGTCGAGACCGGTCTCGGCGAACGTGCGGCGGGCCGCGGCGACCTTGTCCTTGCTCAGCTCCGTGGTGATGACGCGCCCGGTGCCGTTGTCCCGTACGGCGGCGGCCAGGTGCAGCGTGGAGATGCCGAAGGACGTGCCGAACTCCACGACGGTGGCCGGACGGACGGCCCGCACCAGGTTGTAGAGCAGCCGGCCGCCCGCCGCTGAGACCGGCATGTAGATCTCCGCCGCGGCGTCGGCGCGCTCCTGCGGTGTGCTCGGTTCGGCGCTCCGGGGGCGCTCGGCCCGCGTACGGGCCTCGGTGGCGTCGTCCTGCTCGGCGTTCGCGAACATCCGGCTGAGCGCGGTCTCGACCCGGGGGTCGGCCAGGGTGTGGGTGAAGGTCATGCCGGTAGAGTAGACGCACCGTTGCGTTCAGTCTAGGGCGGCTGACTATCCTGGGCAGTGGCAGGACAGAGGGAGGCGCCATGGGAGCTGAGGCAGGGACCACCCGGGAAGGGACCGCTCAGGAAGGGCCCGCCCGGGGAGGGGCCGCCCCGGAAGGGACCGCTCAGGAAGGGCCCGCCCGGGGAGGGGCCGCCCCGGAAGGGGCCGGGCAGGCAGGGAGTGCCGGCACACCGGGCCGACGCCACCACGGCAACCGCCACGGGCGCAGTGAGATCGCCCGGCTCGCGGTGCTGGAGGCGGCCGACAACCTGCTCGCCGAGAAGGGGTTCTCGGGCGTCACGATGGAGGGCATGGCGGCGCGGGCCGGTGTCGCCAAACAGACCATCTACCGCTGGTGGAGCACCAAGACCGACGTACTGATGGACGCCTTCCTCCAGGACGTGGCCGAGGAGCCGCTCCCGGTCGACCACGGCGACATCGCGCTCGACCTGCACGACCACCTCGACCGGCTGGGCCGTTTCCTGGGCGACTCGGATCCGGGGGCCGTCTTCCGGGCCCTGACGGCGCAGGCCCAGCACGATCCGGCGTTCGCCAAGGAGTTCCGGTCCCGCTATCTGGACGAGCAGCGCCGCCGCGACCGTGCGCCACTGGAGCGAGCGGTGGGGCGGGGAGAACTGCCCGCGGATCTCGACGTGGCGGCCGAGACCGACCAGATCGTGGGGCCGCTCTACTACCGGGTCCTGGTGACGGGCGAGCCCGTGGGCCCGGACTTCACCAACCGCCTCGTCGAGTCCTTCCTGCGCCGCCTGGGCTGAGGCCGCCGGGGGTCACCGTCCGTACGGCCGGTGGTCGCACCGGAGACGTCACCGATGGCGCCCCAGTACGGGCCACGGCGCTTCGGATCGCTACCGGGCGCCGGTCGCGCTCCGGCCCACTGCCGGGCGATGGCATACCGGGCGATGGCTCACCGGGCGATGGCCGAGGCGATCTTCCGTGCGTCGATCGCCAGCTCGCGGAACATGCCGCTGATGGGGTTGGTGAACCCGGTGAAGAACAGGCCGGGCGCCTGTGCCGGGGTGCGCCCGCCGTGCACCACGGGCCTGCCCCGCCCGTCCAGTACGCCCAGGTGTCCGACCAGCGGCTCCAGCGACCGCCGGTAGCCCGTCGCGGCGATCACCGCGTCCGGTGCTATCCGGGCGCCGTCGGCCAGTACGACCTTGCCGTCGTCGAAGGAGTCGACGGCCGCGACCGGTTCGACCCGGCCCGTCCGTACCGCGTCGATCAGCCCCACGTCCTGGACCGGGATCGCACCCTCGCGCACCCGTGAGTACAGACCCGTGTCGGGACGCGGCAGCCCCATTCCGGTCAGGTCCGGCACGGCGATCCGGCACATCAGCCCGCCCGCCCGGTCCACCAGCCAGGTCGGCAGCCTGCGGACCAGGATGCCGGTGCGCTGGGCGGGCCAGCCGGCCGTGGAGCGCCGGACGATGTGCGGGACCGTACGGACGGCGAGCCGCACCCGCCCGGCGCCGCCCTCGACCAGGTCGACGGCGATCTCGGCGCCGGTGTTGCCCACCCCGACGACGAGTACGTCCCGGCCCGCGTACGGCGTGGCGTCGCGGTAGTCGCCCGCGTGCACCAGCTTCCCGTGGAAGGTCCCGGTGCCGGGCCAGTCGGGCAGCCTGGGCGTGTGGTTGAACCCGGTGGCGACGACGACCGCGCTCGCGGCCAGCTCCCGCCCGCCGGTGGCGTGCAGCAGCCAGCCGGACTCGCCGTCGCGGTCGATCCGGGTGACCTCGACCCCGGTGACGATCTCCAGGCTGTGGTACTCGGCGTACTTCTCCAGGTACCGCACGACGTTGTCCCGCGACACCCAGCGCCCGAAGCGGCGCGGCATCGGCAGCCCCGGGAGCGCGGAGAGCCGCCGGGTGGTATGCAGATGCAGACGGTTGTAGTGGCGCCGCCAGGAGGCGCCGACATCGCCGGACTTCTCCAGGACGACGGCCCGTACGCCCCGCCCGCGCAGCGCGGCGGCAGCGGCCAGTCCGCCCGGCCCGGCACCTATGACGTAGACGGGCCGGTCGTCCTTCGTGTCGTCCATGGAACTGAGCGTAATGACTTGTCCGCTTGATAGGTCTCGGTCAAAAGCAGAAGCGATTGCGAATTGATCACGTGTGCACATGTGTACGCCTCTCTGTGCGTGGTGGCTTCCGTCCACTTACCTGACGTACCGTCAGTTACGTATCGGACGGCGCGAGTCGACGTCACCGACCACACGAGGGGATCCCCGCATGACGAAGCCTGCATCTGCCCCTGCTCCTGCCCTTGCCCCCGCCACCACGCGGTTCGACCTCCCCGAACCCGACGCCTTCACCGCCCCCTACTGGGCAGCGGCCGCCGAGGGCCGACTGCTCATCAGGCGATGCGGCGACTGCGGCAGGCCGCACCACTACCCGCGCGAGTTCTGCCCGCACTGCTGGAGCGACGACGTCACCTGGGAACAGGCGAGCGGCCGGGCCACGCTCTACACCTGGTCGGTGGTGCACCGGAACGACCTGCCGCCCTTCGGCGAGCGCGTCCCGTACGTCGCCGCCGTGGTGGACCTGGCGGAGGGCCCGCGCCTGATGACGGAGATCGTCGACTGCCCGGAGGGGGATCTCCGCATCGGGATGGAGCTGGACGTCACGTTCCGCGAACTGACACCGGGCGTCAGCGTGCCGGTGTTCCGGGCCGGGGGTGGTGGAGAGCGGTGAGACGGGCTGGGGGCGGTGCACAACGGTGAGACGGGTGGCCTCCTCGTCCGGGAAGGGCGGGCGGGGGGCTCTCGCAGTACCTGTATCACCAGGGACTCCCAGGCGCCCTGAACTCTGTCAACCTGGCCGAGTCGAAAGCGCCGACAACATTCCATGGGCATGCACTGCGGCTTTCCCCCATCAGCTCAATTCGATTGCCCCCCGAATGCGTGTCCGTGTCGGCGGATTCTTCCCCCCTTCTTCCACGGCAGAAAAGACGGATATCCATGGCGCACAGCCAATTCACCCCACATGCAGAACTTTTCGATCTGAGGGGGAAGCGCGCCCTGGTCACCGGCGGAACCAAGGGAATCGGGATGATGATTGCGCGCGGCCTTCTCCAGGCGGGCGCCCGCGTCGTCATCAGCTCACGCCATGCGGACACGTGCGCGGAGGCACAGCGTCTGCTGTCCGCATTCGGCGATGTTCGGGCAATCCCCGCCGACCTGTCCAGGCACGACGAGTGCCGGCGCCTCGCTGACCTTGTCACGGCCGACTCGGAACGCCTCGATATCCTTGTCAACAACGCGGGAGCGATGTGGCGCGAGCCGCTGGAGACATTCCCGGACGAGGCATGGGACACCGTGATCGACCTCAACCTCAAGTCGCCGTTCTGGCTGGTGCAGGCGCTGCTCCCCGCACTACGCAAGGCGGGCACCGCCGAAGATCCCGCGCGGATCATCAACATCGGCAGTATCGCCGCCATCCACGTCGCCCAGTCGCCCAACTACTCGTACGCCAGCAGCAAAGCGGCACTTCATCAGCTCACCCGCGTACTTGCCAGAGAGCTGGGCCCGCAGCACATCACGGTGAACGCGGTGGCGCCGGGAGTGTTCCCGTCGCGGATGATGGCGGCCACGCTCGATGCCATCGGCGACACGATCGCGGCGGCGACCCCCCTGCGCAGGGTCGGCCGGGACGACGACATGGCGGGTGTCGCCGTGTTTCTCGCCGGCCGGGCCGGGTCCTACCTCACGGGCACAGTGATCCCGGTGGACGGCGGCATCGCGACGACCGCGACGGGCACCCCTTGAGGCTGCGGGACGGGCTTACGGTCAGGGGATGGCCACGATGGACCCACGCACCGAGATCCGGGAGTTCCTCAGCGGCCGGAGATTTCTTCGTCGACTACGACCACGTGGCCGTTGGCGTCGCCACGAAGCTACGTATGGAAGCCGGCCGCAATCCGCACGACGAGAAGCTGATCGCCCTGGTCGGCGAATTGTCGACGCGAAGTGAGCTGTTCCGGCAGCGCTGGGCATCCCAGGACGTGCGGCTGCACCGCTCCGGCCGCAAGCGTCTGCGCCACCCGATCGTGGGCCGACTCGACCTGGACGTCGAGTCCCTGGAACTGCCCGCCGAACCCGGCCTGCACCTCCACGTCCACACCGCACCGCGGGCACACCGACCGCCGACAACGTGGCGCTCCTGGCGTCGTGGGCGGCCACCCAGCAGACACTTGCGACCGAGAGCGAAGCACACGACGGATAGGGCAACCCCTTCAGCCGTACGGGGGCACGCATGGGCCACGTACTGTCGCGCCGGAAGCACGGATGGCAACAGGGCTTCTTCGAAAACAGCGTCCTTGGAAAGAGCGTTCACGAAAGGGGGAGCGCGCCCCCTCTCCCCGCATCCGGAGGACTCCTGAGGGCGAAGGTGATGCGACCTGAGCGGCCCGGATCGCCTGCAGAGCATCGAAGGGCCGGACAGCGAGGCAGGTGAAGTGCGGCAGGGCAGAGCCGGCGCGGACGCGGCCGCCCGCGCCGGCGTCACGCACTTCGTCTGCGCTCCGTCGGCGGCGCCGAGAACCCGGGTCGAGTAGGGCACTTCGCGAGCAAAGGCGAAGTGGAACGGCACATCGCGGCGCTCGGCTTGCGCGCGACGATCCTGCGCCCCACGTTCTTCATCAGCAACTTCGAACACATCGGTCCGCAGTGGCAGGACGGCGAGCTGGTGCTCACGCTGGCCATGTGGGTGCGCCACCACTGGACAACGCCGACGGAACCGGCCGTCTCCGGCTGACGCGTAGGTCGCGGCGTCCCGTGTGAAGGACCGCCGGATCCTTCGGGACGATCCGTACGAGTCCACGGTATGTGCGCCGGGCCTGGAGGCGGTCGTGGCGGACGATACGGGGCTGCGTCCGGGACCGGGAGTCCCGGACCCGAAGGCCGCTGCAGGGGCTACTTCGTGGCGGCGACGTAGACGCTGCCCCAGCGGCGCTTCGGGTTGGCCATCGTGGGGTCGAATTCCCAGGTCCCGACTTCGGTGAAACCGGCCTCGGTGAACAGGTGGACGAGTTTCTCGTGGTCGTAGGCCCACAGGTGCGGGGTGTACGTGGGGTCGTCGTCCTGGTCGCGGAAGACGAGGTTGACAAGGTCGAGCCGGGTGTTGATATCGCTGCGACAGTCGCGCTTGGCGTACCAGCGTTCGATCGTCTCGTCGGTGGCGTCCAGGGGGCCGGGGTACTGGTTGAGGGCGAAGGCGGCGTCGGGGACGCCCGTGATGATCCGGCCGCCCGGCATGAGGACGCGGTGGGCCTCGCGGATGTAGAGCTTGGCGGAGCGGGGGTAGTCGATGTGCTCCAGGAAGTGTTCGGAGAAGATCTCGGCGGTGCTGTCGTCCTGGAGAGGGATGCCCTCGCGGACGTCCCACAGAAGGTCGGCCGGCGGGACGAGGTCAACGTTGAAGAAGCCGTCGATGCGGTGGGCTCCTCCGCCGATCTGGACCTTGGCGGGCTTGTCGTCGATGTGACCGTTGGGGCAGGCACGGCGGCTGGCGTGGTGGTAGCGGTGAAGTTCGATCTCCTTGGCGGCGGCCCGGAGGGCGCGGGCGAGGCCCTGGGGGGTGGCGGGGTCGGCGAGGACGGAGGCGATCTGCCCGCCGAGGCAGTCGACGGAGGGCGTGCCGGAGGGACTCATCACGGATCTCCTGCGTGTGAGGTTGCTCAGGATGGGGTGTGTGCCGCGGATAGTGGCGGTGGTCAGGCTGCGCTGGGCGCGGGGGCCGTCCACTGGTTGTTTCGCATGAGGGTGTACTTGATGTCCACCAGGCGTGGGGCGATGGTCAGCGCGAGCTCATCAGCCGGGTGGAGGTGGCCGGCGTCGTCCTGCTCGGCACGCCAGACGCGGTATTCGAGGTTGGGGTAGGCCGGGTTGATGCCGATCTCTCCCTTGGGCATCGTGCCGTTGAACGGAACGACGATGTCCATGTGGTTCCAGTAGTTCCAGGCCTGCAGCGCCTTGTGCTGGTCGAAGTAGAAGTAGAAGTCGGGGTAGCGGCCGAAGGTGCGCAGCTCCCTGTGGATGAGGTGGCCGAGGAGCGGTCCGAGCTGCGTGGCGAGGGAGTCGAACTCCCAGCGCGTGTGGTGCCAGGCTTCAGGAGCCTCGCCGGCGGCGAAGAGGCGGGCGGCGACGAGGTAGCTGACCCGCGCGACCAGGTACGCGTTCGCGTGGTCGGTGTCGATAGTCGGGTCGACTCGGTGGATGAGCGCGGCCAGCTGTTTCGGACGGGGCCGGAACCGCGCCAGGTCGAACTTTCCGGTCATCGCGGGAAAGGAGGCGAACAGCATCTCCTTGTACAGCCAGTTGTTCAGCTCGCCAAGCTCGGCCAGGCGCCGGGTGTGCCGGGAGGCCGAGTGGAGCATCAGGTACTCGGCTACTGCTTCGAAGTACAGGTAGCCGAGTATCGGTAGGCGGGGGATCGTCTCGTCGAGCAGCTTGAGGAACGCCTCGGCGTCGACTTGGGTGCCCTGGCAGACGACGGCGGAAGCGGTGGCGAGGAACGTGGCCGAGTTCTTGACCCGGCTGACGACGGTTTCGCGCAGCTGGTGCCGTTCGTTCTTGCTCAGCAGGTATTCGAGGTGGCTGTAGATCTGTAGGTGGATGAGGCCCAGTCGTAGGTAGTCCACTCCGGCGAGGCCGCGATACGCCTGCGGCGGGGTGTTGATTTCGAAGATCAGCGGAGTGGGGACGCGATCGGTGACGCCGAGCTTGGCCAGGAAGGTCGGCGCTTCCTTGGTCAGGACGTAGGAACCGAGGTTGTGCATGCGGAACCCTCGGTCGGTAGCGGTGAGCGGCGCGCAGTAGATGCTGCCGACGAGGCAGCCGCCCGACGGGTAGAGCACTCCCTGTCGGCTGATCTCCTCCAAGGCGTGGGTGACATGTAGCAGGTGCAGCTTGCCGTTCCCGCTCAGGGCGTCGAAGAGGGCGTTGCGCCGCATCAGCTGCCCGTTCGGGGTCTCCTCGACAAGACGTCTGTCCCAGCCCGCGGTCTGGGCGGCGAGTGGGTCGGTGTGGTCGGACGGGCTCGGGATGAGAGCGGAGCCGAAGAAGGCATGCGCGTCGGCCCACAGGTGGTAGGCGTCGCGGAAGTCCATGGTCAGATCAGACCCTTCTCGGCGAGCGCGTAGCGAACGGCTGCGGTACCGCCGGCCCCGGCGAGGTAAGCCCGCTCCGAGACCAGGACCAAGTCGAACGCAAGGCCACGCAGTTGGCTGAAGGCAGATTCGCGCACGTACCGGGCGTCCGGCCACCACTTCAGCTTCGGCAGGCGGTAGCGGTCCAGGGCATCGGCGGCCTTGACCACGTCGGTGATGCGCTCGGCGCGGGCATGGTCCGACTTGTCGTCTGCGGTGAACGCTTCGTACGGGGTGTCGTGCAGTCGGACGGCCGTGACCGCCTGCACGATCCGCCGGGGTGTGGCAGCGTGGCCGAAGTGGCCCCAAGTTATGTCGGCGTTGGCGGCGAGCCAGATGGCAGCGCGAGCGCCGTGTCCTTGGTCATCCAGATCGTGGCGCCGCTGGCAGTCATGTACGGCGGCGGCCAGGATTGCCGTGGCGGTGTCGGTGTCGTCAAGGCCATTCGTCTCGGCGAGGACGGCGGCGAGGGCCGCCGTCCTCATGGCGTGCCGGACTCCATGGAGCGACGTGTACAGGCGGGGTTCCGCCCACCACCGGGTGGGCAATCCGCCGAGTGCGAGCATCTCCTTCGACTGCGGGCGCAAGGCCGGCTGCGGTGCCAGTGGGAGGTCGGGCCTGTGATTGCTGATCCACGCGACGGTGGCGTGGTCCATGTGCTGGTGGAGCGGGAGCTGCTTTCGGGCAGCCAGGTCGATCAGACTTGCGGTCAACGGGGTCGTGCTCACTCGTGCCCACCCCCTTGGTGGTCTCCGCGGTGATGTTCACTACCGGATCGGCGCGGCCTGCTGCTCGCGCTCCTTCTCGGCCGCCTCGAAGGCGGCGGTGAAGTCGGCCAGCTCCTGCTCCGTCATCAGGGTCACGCCGAGTGCCGTGGCGACGTCCGTGATCCTGGCCTCGGCCTCGGCGCGGGCGGCGCCCGAGGCGCCGTCCTCCAGCAGCACCTCGAACTCGGCGTGGTAGCCCCACGCCTCACTCCACTTGACCGCGATCTCGACGTCGCCGAAGCGGAAGTTGTGACGGAAGTTGAACGCCTCGTGCATGGCCGTCTCGAACCCGATGGCGTTGAACACCTTCACCGCGGAGGGGACGTCGGCGGGGGCGATGGCGAACTCGGTCTCCGCGAAGGCCACACCCTGCCCGATCTTGCTCCCCTTGAGGGTGATCTTGGCGGTGCCGGCGGCGGTGTTGTCGGTTACCTTCAGGAGCTGGTGGGGCAGCACGTAGAAGTAGATGTGCTTGTCGTCGGGACCCAGGTCCTCGCCGTCCTCCTCCAGGCGGGTGACGAGCTGGTCGTGGAACTCCTTGGTGAAGCGGGCTCGCATCTCGATCTCAACGGCCACGGGGTCGCTGCCTCCTCGTTTCAGGCATGGCGAAGCCAGCCGGACCGTGCGGTGCGGGGATGTCCGGTCGGGTGATCGCTATGGGGTTGGTGGTAGAACGAGGGGGATGCGGCCGATGCAGTAACCGGCCGCATCCCCCCCGTGGATCGGCGGGTGTCACTAGACGGGCCCCCACCGCGCCACCACGAACACCCTGTGCACGGATGTCGGCAGCTGAACACCGCCCCCCCAAC
>NZ_JBHYWP010000004.1:54761-57356 GCF_042751845.1 Streptomyces sp. NPDC059398
CCCCGGGGGGGGAGGGGGGTGTGTCGGGCGGGGGCCCCCACGCGCCCCCCCACGACTCCCGTGTGCAGGTAGGTCGGCAGCTGAACGCCTCCCACCGACGTACGGCTGGTGGCGACCTGCTCCTCCGTCTCGCTGGGGACACCCTCCAACAGACGAAGGCACTGCTGCACCCATTCACGCGACGCGGTCCAGTCGCCCAGGTCGCGGTGGCGCAGGGCCAGGGCGTACGCGGTCTCGGTGGCGGCCCACCGGTCGGTCGCCAGCTCACGCTGGAAGATCGACTCCAGCTCGTCGGTGGAGGCCATGCGGGTCTGGTTGGTCATGGTGCCCTCTCGGTTCAAACAGTCGTGCCCCAGTGGTAATCAACGCCCCGGCGCCACCGCGGTGACGCCGTGACCCGCTGTTAGTACGTGTAGATCTCGGCCAGCGTCTTGTAGTCCTGAAGTTCGTCCTTGTCGAACCACAGCTCCACCTCCTGCTTCGCCTCCTCCGCGTTGCCAGAGGCGTGCACGAGGTTCGCGACTGCCTTGCCCGAGGCGACGCTGGCCGCCGAGCTGTAATGGGAGAGGTCTCCCCGCACCGTGCCGGCCGGAGCCTGGTTCGGGTACGTGCTACCGACGATCTTGCGGACCGTGGCGATGGCGTCGAAGCCCTCCAGCACCAAAGCGATGACCGGCCCCTGCTGCATGAACGTCGAGGTGACGTTGTAGACCTCTGCCCCAAGCCGCTCCTCCAGGTCGAAGTAGTGCTTGCGGGTGAACTCCTCGTCCATCCACTTCATCTTCGTGCCGACGATCTTCAGTGCGGCGTCCTCGAACCGCGAGATGACCCTTCCTGCCAGGCCGCGCGCCAGCGCATCGGGCTTGAGCAGGACGAGCGTGCGCTCGACAGTGTGTGCCTGAACCTCGGCCATTGACTCCCTTTCGCCTTCCCATATAACCAACGTGACGTGCTATCAGCCGTCGATTGTTGAGGTTACCGGCGTTGACGGGGTGGGTCAGACGTGCGGGCAAGGCCCCAGATAGGCGGTCATCTGTCAGGGAGCGGAGACCAGTTCGCCTAACGTCCTGGTCTGGCCAACTTGCCTTTCGTTGCTATCCGCTGAGCATGGGCACCTAGAATCCCCCTGTGGTTGTCCGGCGCTCTCGCGGTTCTCGTACGCCTCCCAGGAGCTGAGCTTTTGGCGGTGGTTCCTCGGCTCCCGGTGACTTCGATTCTTCCGGGCCTCTCTGCGCGAGGCCATGCAGTGCCGGTGCAGTGGGAGTGCAGTTCCGGCAGACGGGGTTCCTGCACTGAGGCAGCGATGAGGGGGCAGTCCTCGTGGACGTGGTCGAGCGCTGGAGTGGCCGGTACGCGTGCCTGCTGCAGTCCGCCCTGCGACTCGGCAACGAACAGTTCGCCGCTCACCTGGGCATCGCCGTCAGGACAGTAGCGAGCTGGCATGCCGAGGCGTCTGTCATCCCTCGCCGGGAGATGCAACAACTCCTCGACACGGCGCACGAGCATGCTCCGGCCGCTGCTCAGCAGCGCTTCGCGCTCTTGCTGGCGAAGGAGCAGGCGCCAGCAGACACGATCCCGCCCCGCGCGCAGGCACTGCGCGTGGCCATCGGGGTGGTCGTCCGCGACAGCGACGTCCTTCTGGTCTGCCGACGGGACAGCGACACTGCGGGCATCACCTGGCAGTTCCCGGCAGGGGTCATCAAGCCAGGAGGCAAGGCAGAGACCACCACGGTGCGCGAGACGTTGGACGAGACTGGGGTCCACTGCGCGGTACGGAAGCACCTCGGGAACCGCCTGCACCCCGCGACCGGCGTGCTGTGCGAATACTTCCTCTGTGAGTACCTGGCCGGCGAAGCCACCAACAGCGATATGGCCGAGAACATCGACGTGATGTGGGTCCCGAGAAACGCCGTGCCCCGCTTCATCTCCGTCGATACGATCTTTCCACCCGTCCTGGCCGTCCTGGAGGAGCAGACATGACGCAGCAGAACACAGATGAACGGCCGGGTATCGCCGCCGCCATCGTCGTTCATGAGGGCCGTGTGCTCATGGTCCGCCGCCGGGTGAGCGAGGGACAGCTCTCCTGGCAGTTCCCGGCCGGAGAGGTCGAGCCCGGCGAGGCCCGTGAGGACGCCGCCGTACGAGAGACGCAGGAGGAGACCGGGCTGACCGTGGCGGCGGTGAAGCTGCTCGGCGAGCGGGTCCACCCGAAGACGGGCCGGCTGATGTCGTACACCGCGTGCGCCGTGCTGAGCGGTACGGCCCACGTCGCGGACACCGAGGAACTCGCCGAACTGGCCTGGGTCGCCCACGGCGACATCCCTGCATACGTGCCGTACGGGCTCTTCGAGCCTGTGCAGGACTATCTGGACGCGGCCCTTCCCTGCTGATCGGCTCAAGGCCCGAGCCCGTGACGATGTTCCCCGGCCGCCGCGCTCCGCACGCAGACGTGCGTTCTCCTTCTTCAGGCGCTTGACCGTTCCTCCGGGACCGGCCCGGGTGGCGCTGCTTCGAAGGCCCGTCGGGCGGGGGGTGGGGGGGTGGGGAGGCGCCGCGGACACCCCCCCCCCCCCACCCCCCCCACCCAACCACACC
>NZ_JBHYWP010000004.1:57366-70790 GCF_042751845.1 Streptomyces sp. NPDC059398
GTGTCACTGTCAGTCGGGCTGTCCCGGTGCCCGGGGGGGCGGGGGGGGGGGGGGGGGGCGGGCGGGCGGGGGGGGGGGGGGGGGCCCCCCCCCCCCCCCCGCGCCCCCTCCCCCCGGAAACCCCTCCCGCCCCCCGCGTGTTGAATAGCCGCATGACCGACATACAGACGCAGCCGGAGGTGCACGGCCTCGGCCTGGAACTCCGGGCCTGGGAGGACGCGGATGCCGAGGCGCTGCTGCGTGGCGTCACCGACCCCGAGTACCTGCGCTGGAACACCCCGCTGCTCCCCGTCACCGATCTGGCCGGTGCCCGCGCCGCGATCCGGAACCGTGCTGCCGGGTGGCAGCGCGGGGAGCTGGCGCAGTACGCCGTCGTCGAGGGCGGCGTGGTCGTCGGCGGGGTCGGGCTGTCAGGGATCGACCGGCACATGTGCCGGGCCTCGGTCGGTTACTGGGTCGCGCCGGGGCTGCGCGGCCGGGGCATCGCCCGCCGCGCGCTTGAGCTGTGCACCCGCTGGGCCTTCGAGCAGCACGGGATTCACCGCATCGAACTCGGCCACGCCGTCGAGCACACCGCATCCTGCCGGGTCGCGGAGCGCTGCGGTTACGCGTACGAGGGCACCCGGCGCGACGGGATGCACCAGGCCCAGCGGCCCGGCACCTACCGCGACGCGCATCTGCACGCCCGGCTCGCGACGGATCCGTACCCCGACCCCGACCCCGACCCCCGCCCCGGCCCAGACCCCCGCCCCGGCCCGGTCCCAGCCCCCGACCCGAACCCGGACCCCCACTCCGGCTCAGCCCCCACCCCCACCCCCGGCCCCGGCCCCGGCCCCGGCCCCCGCCCCGGCCCGGACCGGGACCCCCACCCGGGGCGGGAGTGACCGGGCGGCCGCACCCCGTGTCCGTCCGGTAACGATCCCGGAGGTCCGTACGCAGGAACAGATGACGAAGGAGGTCCGGTATGCGCGCTGGGCGTGGACTGACGGTCACTGGGTGGGTATTGGGTGGTCTGGGCATGGTGCTCCTGGCCGTCGCCGCCTTCTGGGGATTCCGTGGGTACGAGTCGGTCAGCGTGACCAGTGACTCGATGGTTCCGGCGTACGCCAAGGGCGACCGGGTGGCCATCGAGAAGAACGACGGCGGCGGGCTGCACCACGGCGACGTGGTCCTCTACCGCACCCCGGACCGCTACGACGGCGCCGACGTCCTCCAGCGCGTCATCGCGCTCGGCGGCGACCATCTCGTCTTCGACGGCAAGCAGCTGGTCCTCAACGGCTCCCCGCTGGACGAGCCGTACCTCAACGACGGTGACGAGGGCGCGTCCGATGCGTACGACGTCCTCGTGCCGCACGGCCGGATGTTCACCCTCGGCGACAACCGCGCCGACGCGGAGGACTCCCGGCAGTTCCTGGCCGACGCGTCGGGCACCCTCCCGGTGCGGGCGGTCCGGGGCCGGATCATCGCCAACCCGGCGATGACGCTGCTGCTCACCCTGAGCCTCCTCGCCGGCACGCTGCTCGCGCTGGCCGGCGCCGGGTTCGGGCTCGCGGGCCGGGTGGTGCGCCGGCGCAGGCTGGCCGCGGTGACGCCCTACGGCCAGAGCAGCTCGCGCACCCAGTCCGACCGGCTCTCGTCCCGGCTCGTCTCACGGCTCTCCTCGGGCGATGCGGAGCGCCCCTCCGTACGCCGGTAGCGCAGCCGGACATGGCGGCGCCGCGCGTCGCCCTGGAAGAACTCCACCTCGGCCGGGTCCAGGACATACCGGGTCCAGCTCGGTACCGGCGCCTCCGGTTCCGCCCGGGCCCGTTCCCAGGCGGTGGCCGACGCGCGCTCCAGCTCGTCGAGCGACCCCAGTACGCCACTCATCCGCCCGGTGAGCGCAGCGGCCAGCGCCCCGGTCGAGCGGCCGTGCAGATCGGCCTGGCTCTCCGCCGCCGGGGCCGCCGTCACCCGACCGCGCACCCGGACCTGCCGGGCCTGCGCGGGCCAGTAGAAGCCGAGCGCGGCCTCCGGACAGGCGGCCAGCTGGCGGCCCTTGGCGCTCCCCGAGTGCGAGGCGAAGTGCCAGCCGCGGGCGTCCGCGCCGTGCAGCATCAGGGTCCGTACGTCGGGACGGCCGTCCGCGTCGACGGTGGCCAGGGTCATGACGTGCGGCTCGGGCTGACCGGCCGCCGCGGCGGAGCGCAGCCACTCCCGGAAGAGCGGCAGGGGCGCGGCGGGCGCGGTGTCCGGGTCGAACTCCGGCAGCTCCGGCAGGTCCCAGACCCGCAGCGTGTGCAGGAAGTCCGTGAAGGCGGCGTCCTCGGCGGCGGAGGAGGTGGGGTTCATGAACGCCATTGTGGGCCCGGCTGGGTGCCCCTCCGGCCACCCCGCGCCCCCGCTCTCACGTCTGCCTCCCCGCCCTCACGTCTCCCCGGTCTCGCCTCACGCCTCCCCGGCCAGCCACCCCCGGAAGTCCTCGAACCAGCCGACCACTTCACGCAAGTGGCTGTCCGGCGTCGTGAAGAGCGCCCGGATCCGGGCGGCCGGGTCCACCACCGGCGTCGGGTCGCCCTCCTCTTCCTCCTCGCGGGCCAGCAGCTCCTGCTCCGCCTCGCTCAGCTCCGTACGGGCGACCGTCACCAGCGGGTACCCGCCCGCGACCGGCGGCCGGTCCGGCTCGTCCGGGTCGCAGCGCCACCGCGCCCCGCAGTGCCGCACCTGGACCTCGCCGAGATACCAGGACGCCACCTGGAGCAGCTCCGATTCGCGGGCCGCGTCCGCCTCCTGCCAGGTGGTGAAGCGGGCGCGTACGAGCGCTTCGAGCCGGTCCAGGGAGCCGGGCGTGAAGTCCCAGCCGCCGCCGTGCCCGGCCGACCACGCGGGGAAGGCCCCCTCCTGAGCGGCCAGCCACGCGCGGAGCCGGGGGTTGTCGGCCCATTCGGGAGTGTCGATCGCATCCATGCGGACAGAGCCTACGAGCGTCCGGCCCGCCCCTTGTAACGATCCTGTGTGCAAAGGGAGTTGACCGATGGCACGCCCGGGAAACTGTGCGACTCCTGTGCGCCGCGAGGGCTACTGTCGGCCCTTCGGCGGCGCCATACATGTCAACGGGGGCCCTTGGCGCCGCGCGCACATCCATGTCCGGGCTCCCGTCGGAGAACCCACAGTGAACCGACTCATACCCGCGCACCACCGCCCACGTACCGACACCGACACCAAACCCAGGCGCCACCGCTCCCTCGCACGCACCACGCTCGCCCTGGCCACCGCCGGTGTCCTCGCGGTCGTCGGACTGCCCCAGCTGTCCGGCACCGCCTACGCCGACAAGGGCAAGCGCTGCGACGAGAAGTACGGGATCGACGGCAGCGAGAACCCGGTCCAGCCGTGGGACCAGAACATCCACGTCCGCGACAAGCGGTACTGGGACTCGTACGACTTCGACGCCCCGCGCCAGGCCATGGACGGCCTCACGCTGAAGGGCTCACCCGAGGAGCAGCGGCAGTTCCTCGAAGGGCTCAAGCCCTACAAACAGTACGGGCAGAACACCCCGGACCGGGTCTTCGCGCAGTACCGCGACTACATGGTGAAGAAGTCCTGGAAGGACACCCGCTACGGCAGCTTCGAGAAGTGGCTGTCCGACGCGTGGATCCTGCCGAACAACAACAACAAACGCGGGTCGTCCTTCGAGCAGAAGGCCGTCAAGGACCTCGGGCTGCTCGGCCCGGACTGGCTGTGCAACGAGGAGATCGAGGTCAAGGACAAGAACGGCAAGACCATCATGGTGAAGGACCCCAAGACCGGCCGGACGAAGCCGATGGTCCGCAAGTTCGACGCCGTGAACTACAAGCAGGACAAGTACGTCGAGTTCAAGGCGGGACCCGGCCGGGACACCGGCCAGGACGCGGCCAACAAGGCGTTCCTGGAGGACCCCCGGCGCCGCAACGCCCGCGTCACCTATGTCAACGGCGAGTCGAAGGACTCCGCCACGTCGAGGTACCTCCAACGGCTGGGCAACCAGGCCGGGATGGACGACCGCGGTCGCCCCCGGGTCACCGCCTACGAGCACCGCTCCGAGAGCCTCCCGCAGTACAAGGCCGTCAAGGGCGTGACCAGGAGCGACCCGAACTTCGCCGCGGGCGGCAGCAACCGGGCCGCCGGCGGCGCCTCCCGTACGGTCGACCAGTCCCCGGCGACTCCGAAGGACATGGCCGACCAGCTCAGGCGCGTCAGCGCCAGTGGCCCCCGGGGCACCGGCGTACGCGGCCCCGGCGGAGTCGACTTCTCCACGCTCGACCTCG
This sequence comes from Streptomyces sp. NPDC059398, assembly GCF_042751845.1. NCBI lineage: Bacteria > Bacillati > Actinomycetota > Actinomycetes > Kitasatosporales > Streptomycetaceae > Streptomyces > Streptomyces sp. NPDC059398. Next base: position 61,650 of record NZ_JBHYWP010000004.1, read on the forward strand.
CCTACGTCGGCAAGCCGGGCACGTCCGGCAAGGGCCTGCCGTACGCGTTCTCCGCCGACAAGGTCCAGGACGAGTCGTCCCGGTACGGCTGGGGCGGCAAGGCCAAGGCGCAGCTCATCTCGGACAGCTTCTTCGCCTGGCTGGCGCTGACCCCGGACAAGTTCTGGGTCAACCTCAACCCGGACCAGCCCGACAAGATCATGGACCCGACATTCGGCAGGACCGACGCCGGGCGGGTGCTGCTCCAGGCCGACCTCCAGATGAAGCACGACTACGCGAAGGACCTGGACCCGCGCCAGGGCCTCGGCAAGAAGTACTGGGCCGCCATGCGGGCCGCCGGCCTCCAGTGCGGCACCGGGCTCCGCAACTGGATCGTGCCCCAGCAGGCCAAGGTCCGCGCCGACGACAACGGCCTCTACATCCTCGACACCCCGCTGAAGGTCAACACGCTGGAGATCAACTTCAGGACCCCGAGCCCGAACGGTGACTGCCACCTGACGAAGGAGCAGCAGAAGACCGCCGCCGACCTGGCCCGGCAGACCATCACCCCGGACATCGAGAAGAAGGTCAACACCGCACCGGAGTACGCCGATCTGCGCCGCGTCTACAGTGCGCGGGTGGCCGCCGAGTACGTACGCCAGCAGGACGCGAAGAACACGAAGACGCCCTCGGAGTACCACGCGATCATCAACAGCAATGACGTGAAGCGCTGGCCGCTGCGCAGCCCCAACGCCTCGTGGACGCCGAAGAAGACGTACGACGACTACGTGACGTCCTTCACCAAGGGCGACTACAGCTACCCGTGCGAGTTCGCCGGGCAGCAGAAGACCTGCGTCATGGGCGGCGTCGACTTCTCCAAGGCGCCCAGGAAGAACGTCAGCCCGGTGCAGTTCAAGACCGAGCACCGCTATCTGCCCAGGTCCGCCAAGATCAGCGCGCAGGCCCTCTCGGACAGCGCCGAGAACGACCGTCTGCTTCTGCTCGGCGGCGACGGCCTGACCCGCACCGGAGGTGGGGGCGGCAGCACGCCCACCCCCACACCCACCCACTCGGGCCCGCCCACCGGTGAGCCCAGCAGCCCGGCCTCGCACGCGCCGGTCCCGCCGTCCGCCCCGCCGAACGGACACCAGAACCCGTCCGCCCCGGCAGGCAGGGGCGACAGCGGCGGCCTGGCCGACACCGGGACCCAGGTCCTCGCCATCGCCGGGATCGCCGTACTGCTCCTGGCCGCAGGCGGCGCACTGGTCTGGTGGCGCAGGCGCCACACCAACGGCTGACCGCCGCACCGCCACAGCGCCCCGTCCGGGATCGTCTCCGGGCGGGGCGCGTCCGCGTGTGCCCGCTATTCCGGCTCCCGGCACAGCTGAGCGGTGACCACCGCGTGCAGCAGTTCCGGATCCACGAACTTCCCCTCCACGGGCGGATCGCACCGCCAGTGCAGCGGATACGTGTTGCCGTGTGCGGCGGGGATCCCGACGTACTGGTCGCGCGCGGCGGGCCCGAAGCAGGTGGCCCCCGGCGGCCAGTCGAAGTCGTACGAGGACCCGGGCGGAATCAGGAAGTACGTCCACCGGCCCCCGCAGACTTCCCGTACGACGGGCCCCGGCGCCCCGTCCGTGAGCGTGGCGAGATGGTGCAGTACGGCCTCACCGCGCACCCCTCGGAGCCGGATGGCGTCGAAGTGGATTCCGGTGAGCCGGAGTTGGTGGCCCGAAGCCGGTACCCAATCGGGGAGATTTTCACTGGTCATGCCTCCAAGCATCGGCACGAATGCGTAGCGTGACCAGAGGAACTCGGTGCACATCGGGACGATGTGGAAAGGCAGGGTGATCTTGTGGCAACCAGCAAGTCGAGTGACGCGAAAACGACCACGGCGGAGCCGTCCCCGGCACGCAAGCACGTGGGGGACCTGATCAAGAACTTCCGCTCGCGGGCGGGGCTGACGAGGCAGGACGTGGGGGACCGGCTGCTCATCTCGGAGTCGCTGGCGGGCGCGTACGAACGGGGCGAGCGCATCCCGACGTCGAGCTTCCTCCAGGACGCCGACGCGGTGCTGGACGCGCGGGGCGCGCTGCGGTCGTGCATCGCGCTGATGGACGACGAGAAGTACCCGCGTACGTTCGTGGGGTGGGTACGGCTGGAGAAGATCGCGTCCAGCATCAGTGCGTACGAGAACATGTTTTTTCCGGGTCTGCTCCAGACCGAGGAGTACATCCAGGCGCTGTACGAGGAACGCGTTCCGCAGTTCTCCGAGGCCGAGATCCAGAAGCATGTGGAAGCCCGACTGGAACGGCAGGCGGTGCTGAGCCGGGACCCGTTGCCGATCGTCGCGTACGTCATTGAGGAGTCGGTACTCCAGCGGCCCATCGGCGGGAAGACGGTGCTGCGCAACCAGTTGCTGCACGTACTGGAGTGCATGCAGACGATGAACCACCTAATGGTGCAGGTGATGCCCACGGGGCGGACTGCGCACGCGGGCCTGACCGGTCCGTTTCAATTGGCGAGTACTCCGGACGGCCGCAATTGGGGGTACGACGAGGGTCAGGTCGGAGGTACGTTGATCTCCAAGCCGCAGCAGGTCAACCAACTTATCGACCGCTTCGGAAAGTTGCGGGCCCAGTCGCTCACGCCGTGGGAGTCCGCAGAACTGATCGAGAGGATGGCGGATCAGCTATGAGCGCCGAACTGGCCTGGTTCAAGAGCAGCTACAGCAACAACGAGGGCGGGGCGTGCATCGAGGTCGCCTGTGACTGGCGCAAGTCGAGCTACAGCGGCAACGAGGGCGGCAACTGCGTAGAGGTCGCAGCCCACCCCCGTGCCGTGCACCTCCGTGACTCCAAGGTCCCGGACGGCCCGACCTTCACGGTCGCCCCGGCCTCCTGGACGGCGTTCCTGGAGCAGTTGCCGGTCTGACCCTCGTCACAAGCGCACGTTGTGGGGCGCCGCCACTCCGGCGGCGCCCTTCGGCGTACCCGGGGTCACATGATTAGGCACCCGGGTTGGGCCGGCGAAGCTCCTCGCGGTCGCCGGGGGCGCGGGTGATCGCGAGGCCCGGTCATGCGACCAGGCGCAGCCAGGCCGCCGCGAGTGCGGCGTGACCGGCCGGCGTCGGGTGTACGCCGTCCGCGGCCCAGTGCTCCGGCCCGGTCGTCGCGGCGAGTTCGGCGAACATACCGTCGGCCTTGAGCAGATGCGCGCCGTACTTGCGGGCGAGCTTGCGCACGACCTGGATCTTCGGGTCCAGGTCGGTGCGCCATTCCTTCCGTTCTTCATCTCCGATGAATGCGTGTCCGGCCCCGGCCTCGACGACGCCGTGGATCGGCAGGAGGAACGGTTCGATGAGGATCAGGTCCGTACCTGTCTCGGCGAGGGGCGCGAGCAGACGGTCATAACCCGCTTCGAACTCCTCCACGGTGATCACGTACCCCTTCGGGTCCAGCGTGTGCCAGCCCATGTCGTTGACCCCGACAAGGATCGACACCACGTCCGGGCGCGCGTCGAGTACGTCGGTCTGCCAGCGGGCTTCGAGGTCCATCACCTTGTGGCCGCCAACCCCGGTGTTCAGCCAGGTCACGGGGCGGTCCGGGTGCCGGAATCCCCATTCGCCCGCGATGCGCAGCGGGTAGCCGAACCCGAGACCGTCTTCGCTGTCCAGCCGTTGGCAGTCGGTGATCGAATCGCCGGTGAACATCACGGTGCTTCCCGGTCGGAGAGTGATCGTCATGTGCGCTCCTTGGACTCGGATGAGGAGAGGAAGGCGGGAACCCACAGCCGTATGGGCACCCGCCAGGTCATCTCGAAAGGTGCCAGCCCCCACCGACATGGGGCCGACAGCCGCCCGACATGCCGCCGACACCACGGCTCCGCTGCCCGATCGCCCCTGGTCAAACCGCCGATCAGCCAGGAGGAGGCTTTACAGGTCTCAACTCCGGCCCTCTCCAACGCGCCGAGGTCTTCGGCATGGATGACGAGAAGACCGCGGCCCGGTACGCGAACTCCGCCCGCGCTTCTCTTGGAGTGGTCCGTCGAATCCGCCACGGCTGAGTCCCCGCGAACCGCGGGGGTCTGTTGTGAAACGGGCGACCTCGCGTAATCGACTGACGCCTATTCCTGGGTCGTTGAGGCGCTGGTATCACCGTGTGTGGTCGCGGGTGGATAGTGGCGCGCCAGGTTCCTCCCGCCTCGGCGGCGAGCTGGGTGGCGGTGTAGTCGCAGAACAGCCGTCCCATCAGGCCCTGGAGAACCGTCCACCTGCTGATCAACGGCTTTCCGGCGCTGCCTGACCAATGCGGCACACGGTGACGCGAGTTCGCATCAGTTGCGATATGCGCCGGGGGCCATCCCCGCGGGGCGCGGGAACAGGGGCGGGGCAACGCCTTTCCGGCGACGTACTCGGGGCCATCCCCGCGGGCGCGGGGAGCAGGAACGCGCCGGGTACATCGAGCGCCTGGAGGCGGGAACATCCCCGCGGACGCGGGGAGCAGACTGTCTGACGTGCGACGTTATCTTCGCGAGGTGCTGTTCTTGAGCAGTTTCAAGAATTCCGGCATAGCGCACATTGCGACCATTTGCGGTTAATCCGTGGTGTGGGGGTCGTTCGGGGCTGGTTGATACAGCCTTCGTGGGCGAGATCCGGTGTCGGTTCTGCTGGGTCGATTTCTGCATAAGGCCGTATTGACGTGTGATTTACCTGCTATCCAGCTCTCATGACGGCTGAGGCGGAGTCCGGGGTGGGGGCTTGGGAGTCGGCTCACGGGACCGGTGCGTTCGGTGTGGGCTAAGCATGATCAGGATGCGAAAGGGTGGCTGCCGCTGTGGCGGCACATGGCAGACAGCGGTGCGGGGGCTGGGTTGTTGTGGGACCGCTGGGTTCCTGCGAATGTGCGGCGGCTGGTGGCGGAGGCTCTACCGGGCGGGTTGGCGGATGCCCGCCGGTTGATGGTGTGGCTGGCCGCGGTTCATGACATCGGGAAGGCGACGTCGGCGTTTGCGTGCCAGGTGGACCAGCTTGCTGATCGTATGCGGGACTAGGGCCTGGAGATGCGGACTCATCGGCAGTTCGGGCCAGATCGTCGGATGTCTCCTCATGGCCTGGCTGGACAGGTGCTGCTGGGGGACTGGCTGAAGGAGCGGCACGGCTGGGCTGTCAGGCAGTCGGGGCAGTTCGCGGTGGTACCGGGTGGCCATCATGGAGTGGCGCCCGATCGCAGCCGAAGATGAGCAGGACGTCGGCCCGCGCACCCGCCGCCAGCTGCGCGACCGTATCCATTCGACCGGACTCCTCGACCGCTGCGTGAACGACATCAAAAATCTGCTGTTACCCGACAATCCCGGCGCAGGAGGCGAGTTCGACCCGGGTGGAGACCTTCTCGGAGAAGATCCGCTTGCGGACCGGTTCGAGCGCATCCGGCTGAGACTGGAGTTCCTGCTGCCCGGTCTGCCCGGCGCCGTACGTGGCCTGGAGGCGGGCGAGCGGGCCGCGCGCGTCGGCCGCGGAGAAGGCGGTCACGTCAGCCGCGCCCGTGCCGCCGACGGCGATGTCCCCTTCGAGGCGCCCTTCGTTCCTGCTCGACCCCCAAAATTACCTGCGAGAACATTCAGGACTTTTCGGTCACCCGGTGGAGTCTCCTACCCATTCCGGAGGGTAGTCAATCCCGTTGCGTGGTAGCCGTGTTGTGGCATCGGAGGGGGTCGGGTGAAGGGGTGCCAGGGGCGTTCTGGAGGGGTTTCCGATGGCCTCGAATGCGTAAAGATGCTTGGAAGAGCCATTGACCCATCAACTTTGAGCAAATAGCGTCCGACCATCCGGTTGTGGGGCGACGTCCCCCACGAGACGACCTCCGTCGGCTTCATGGCCTCTCCCGCGTGGTGAGACGGAAGCTCCACCCCCAGGAAGGTTCCGCGTGCGTAGACGTTCCCTCCTCACCGCGGCCGCCGCCACGCTAGCGGCGGCCCCGCTCGCGGCCGGCTGTAGCTCCTCGTCCTCGTCGGCCTCCTCGGGCGGCGGCTCCCGGCGCGGCCGTCTCACCTACGGCGTCTGGGACATTTACCAGATGCCCGCCATGCAACGGGCCGCGCGCGAGTTCGAGCGCACCCGTCCGGGCGTGAAGATCGACGTCCAGCTGACACCGAACGGGACGTACTGGACCAAACTGCGCACCGCGTGCACCGGTGGCTCCGCTCCCGACGTCTTCTGGATGAACGGGCCGAACTTCGGCCTCTACGCCGATGCCGGGCAGCTGCTCCCGCTGGAGACCAGCGGCTCCGACGCCGTACTGCACCCGTCCGACTTCCCGTCCGACCTGGTCTCGCTCTACCGCTGGAAGGGCACCCAGTACGGCGCCCCGAAGGACTTCGACACGGTCGCGCTCTGGTTCAACAAGGAGATCTTCGACCGGGCCAAGGTCGACTATCCGGACTCCTCCTGGACCTGGCAGGACCTGATCAACAACGCCCAGCGGCTCACCGACCGCAAGCGCGGGATCTACGGCGTCGGGGCCCCGGCGCGCGCGCAGGAGAACTACTACAACTCGATCCCGCAGGCCGGCGGCTGGGTCCTCTCCAAGGACAAGACGCGCTCCGGGTACTCCGACGAGCACACCCGCGAGGGCCTCCAGTTCTGGATCGACCTGATCCACCGCTACAAGGCCGCGCCCTCGCTCCAGCAGATGACCGACACGGACCCCACCCAGATGTTCCAGTCCGGGACGCTGGCCATGACGTACGAGGCGTCGTACAACGCGGCGACCTTCTACGCCGACCCCGAGCTGCGCGCCAAGATCGATGTCGCGCCGATGCCCAGGGGGCGCCACCGCGCCACCGTTCTGCACGGTCTGGCCAACGTCGTCTATGCCCGTACGCCCCACCCCGAGCTGGCCAAGGAGTTCGTCCAGTTCCTCAGCACCGAGCGGGCGTCGCTGCTCCAGGGCAAGTACGGCACGGCCATCCCGGCCCGTAACGGCACCGCGAAGCCATGGGCCGCCGGGATGCCCAAGTTCGACCTCCAGGTGCATCTGGACGCGCTCGACTACTCGGTGCCGTACCCCAGCTCCGCCAATACCGCCGCCTGGTCGCACAAGGAACAGATGTGGCTCTCCAGGGCGTGGAGCGGGGACGAGAGCCTCAAGGGCGCCACCAGCTCGCTGACCAGCGCGATGAACCAGCTGCTCGCACAGGAGAGAAAGGGCAGGTCCTGATGAGCCTCGATGTGCGTGCGAAAACCGCCGTACCGGCGCAGAGCACCGGCCAGGGCCACGGCTTGGACCAGCGGGAACTGCGCCGCCGCGAGCGCCGCTTCCAGCACCGGGACAAGTGGTGGGGTTACGCGCTGATCGCCCCGGCCGGTCTTGGCCTCGCGGTCTTCTACCTGTGGCCCGTGGTGCAGACGGTGTACTACAGCTTCACCGAGTGGGGCGCCTTCGGCGGGACCAGCTGGATCGGGATCTCCAACTACCGGACGCTGGTGCACGACCCCGAGTTCTGGCAGTCCCTGGGCAACACCGGCATCTACACCGGTCTGGTGCTCCTCGGCATCCCGCTGTCGATGGTGCTCGCGGTGCTGCTCAACCTGAAGGGGCTGACCGGTACCGGTATCTACCGCACCTTCTACTTCCTGCCGGTGGTCACGATGCCCGCCGCGGTCGCGGTGGTCTGGCGCTGGCTCTACAACGGCGACTCCGGCATCCTCAACCACGCGCTCTCCACGGTCGGGATCCACGGCACCTACTGGGTGTCGGACCCGCACACCATCCGTATCGCGGTGGCTGTCGTCGGGGTGTGGATGACCGTCGGCTACAACATGATCCTGCTGCTCGCCGGACTCCAGTCCATCCCGGGCGACTACTACGAGGCGGCGTCGCTCGACGGCGCGGGGCGGATCCGGCAGTTCTTCTCGGTCACGCTGCCGCTGCTGAGCCCGACGCTGTTCTTCACCACCGTGCTGTCGATCATCCAGTCCTTGCAGGTCTTCGACCTGGTGTATCTGATCCTCGGCGCCAACACGACGGGCGCGCTGCAGAACCCGGCCTACAGCGAGGGCCAGACGGTCGTGATGCTCTTCTTCCAGAAGGCGTTCTTCGACAACCAGCGCGGCTACGGCGCGGCGATCGTCTGTGTGCTGTTCGTCCTGATCATGGCGCTGACCGCCATCCAGTTCCGGTTGCAGAAGAGGTGGGTCCACTATGCGTGAGGCGACGCGGAGCACCGGGCGCTCCGAGCGTGCCCGGAACCGAAGCCGTCAGGGCAGGCTCTGGCCCGCCCACGTCCTGCTCGCGCTGGGCGCAGTGGTCACCGTCTTCCCGCTGCTGTGGGAGGTGCTGACCTCCTTCAAGAGCTTCGGCGAGTCCGTACAGGTACCGCCGACGATCCTGCCCTCGCACTGGGACTGGTCGAACTACTCGAAGGTCTTCGACGCGGTCCCGCTCGGGCGGCAGTTCGTGAACACCGCCGTGATGGCGCTGCTGCGGACCGGGGCGCAGCTGCTGCTGTGCTCGATGGCCGCGTACGCCTTCGCCCGCATCCGCTTCCCCGGACGCGGGGCGATCTTCCTCGGGTTCCTGGCGGTGCTGATGGTGCCGGGGCAGCTCTTCCTGCTGCCGCAGTACCAGATCATGCAGGACCTCGGCTGGCTGGACTCCATGCAGGCGCTGGTCGTCCCCGGCATGTTCTCCGCCTTCGGCACCTTCCTGCTGCGGCAGTTCTTCATGGGCCTGCCCGAGGAACTGGAGGAGGCCGCGAAGCTGGACGGCGCCAACCCCTTCACGGTCTTCTGGCGAGTGGCCCTGCCGCTGGCCAAGCCGGGCCTGCTGGCGCTGGGCGTGCTCACCTTCCTGTGGTCCTGGAACGACCTGATGTGGCCCCTGATCGTCAACACGGACCCGGCCAAGATGCCCCTGTCGGCCGGCCTGGCCACCCTCCAGGGCGCGCACCTGACCGAGTACCCGGTCCTGATGGCGGGGTCCCTGCTGGCCACGCTGCCGGTGATCGTGGTCTTCGTGGCGATGCAGCGGCAGTTCATCCAGGGGATCGCGTTCTCGGGGATGAAGGGGTGAGCTGATTCCTCTCCCGGGGCGCCGGGGTCCGACGGGCAGGACGTGGGTGGACCCGCCCGCACCGGGGGACAGCACCATCCGGGCGACCCGC
>NZ_JBHYWP010000004.1:70800-73180 GCF_042751845.1 Streptomyces sp. NPDC059398
TCTGGTGGTCTTTTCTGTGTGGTGTTGGGTGTTGGGGGTGTGGGGGGTGGTGTTTTCTCTCGCGGGGGGGGGGGGGGGGGGGGGGGGGGGGGGGGGGGGCGGCCCCCCCCGCGGCGGCGAACGTCAGTAGGGGTGCATCCGGTCGAGAACCTGTTCCGCGAGCTTGACGATCTGCTCGGCCTTGGGAAGGTCGTTCTCCACGTCCTCCGCCGTGATCTCGGGTGTCTCCCGGTCGGGGTACTCGGCCCCGTTGCGTCTGCGGCGCATGCGGTCGAAGGGGCGGAGGATCTTGCCCAGTGGCGGTTCGAACTGCGCGAGTGCGGCGTCACGGATAGCGAGGTGGCCGCCCCGGCTCGTGGTCCTGAGCCCTTGGTTCTCCAGTGAGAAGCAGTGACACCGGAGTTTGCATAATGTGAATGCTGGCTTGCGACTTATGCAAACGCGTGGGATGCGCTGACGGGCTGAGTGGAGGATTTCCCCTGCCTGCCGGGACAGGGCAGGGCTGGTATTGAATACGGCCTCATGGGTGAGAGTGCGCGGGACGCCAGCAGGACGGCGGTGCTGGTCTGTCAGGGGCGGGCCGCCGCCGACGGCAGGACTGTTGCCGGCGGAGGCGCGGGCAGCCGGTCTGCGGAGGGCCGGTTCGCCGACCCGGTGGCGGTGCGGCTGCTGCGTGGCGCGGAGCGGGTGCCGGTGGAGCAGGTGCGCGCCGGTACTCCGCCGCAGGGCTGGCAGGCGCGCACCACGTACGAGAGTGTGCGGGCGTGTGCCGAGGTGGTCGTGCCCCGGACGGTCGCGATCGACGAGGCTCTGCGTGCCCGAGCGACCGGCCAGCTGGTCATCCTCGGCGCCGGTCTGGACACGCGGGCCTGGCGGCTGCCCGCACTCTCGCGGACGGATGTCTGGGAGGTCGACCACCCCGCATCCCAGCATGACAAGCGCACCCGCCTCACCGAGGCGGTGGGCCCGGACGCGGATGAGGACGCCGGACTGGACGAGGACGCCCGACTGTCAGTCCTCGCCCGGTCCGTACGGTTCACGCCGGTCGACTTCGCCGTGGACGATCTCGGTGCGGCACTGGACGCCGCCGGGCACGACCCGTCCGCGCCGACGACCTGGCTGTGGGAGGGCGTCGTCCCGTACCTCACACGCGACCAGGTACGCGCCACGGTGGCCGCACTCGCCGCCCGGACGGCCCTGGGCAGCGTGCTCGTCGTCAACTACCAGGCGCCGTCGGCGAAAGCGGCGGCGGGACGGCTGCTGACCCGCGTGCTGGGCAGTTCCCTCACGGCGGGCGAACCGTGGCGCTCCCTGTGGAAGCCGCAGCGGATGGCCGCACTGCTCGCGGAGTACGACCTGCGGGTGGTGTCCGACGACGACCTCCTCGCCCTCACGCACACCCCCGGGGGCCCGGCGGGCGGACGGACCTCGCTGCGGTCGGGGCGGGTGGCAGTCGCGGAGGCTCGCTGACGGAGGGTGTCCGCGTTGTGGGCCTCCGGGGACCGCCCCGGCCCCCGGCCCACCCGATCCCCGGTCCAGCCCGGTGCTTCGGCGGTGCGGGTCCGGCGAACAAACCGTCCCCTCGCTCCGGCTTCCATTTGTCCTGCCGGTAGCCTCGGGTCCCATGCTGTCGGAAGAGTTCTCACGACTGCCCCTGCGGGCAGTGCTGTTCGCGGACGGTGTCCTCGCTCACCCCGAGGGAAAGACCGCGCAAGGGGTGCTGCGGCACAGCACGGTGCTGGAGACCGTCGCCGTGATCGACCGCTCCCACGGGGCGCGGACCACGGCGGGCGCCGTCCCCGGGACGGACGTTCCGGTCGTGTCGAGCCTCGAACAGGCGCTGGCCTACGCCCCGGACGCCTTCGTGGTCGCGATGACCGAGTCCGACCACGGTGAGACGGCGGACAGCGCCTTCCGGCACATACCGCTGCCCTCCGGCGATCTGCCCGCCTTCTGGTGGGACCAGATACGCGCGGCGGCCGGGGCCGGGCTGCACATCCTGTCCTGCCTGCATCTCCAGCTCGCCGGTACGGATCTGCGGGAGCTGATGGCGGACGGCCGCCGGATCGTCGACATCCGGCGCCCCCACCCCCATCTGCCCAAGTACTCGGGCCGGTCGGCCAGGACCCGGGCATCCGTGGTGCACGTCGCGGGCAGCGACTGCGTCGTGGGCAAGCGCACGGCCGCCCTTGAGCTTCTGCGCGCCGCACGGGCCCGCGGGGTGGACGCCGGATATGTGGGCACCGGCCAGACCTGCCAGCTGGTCGGCTGCACGACGGGCGCGGGCAACGAACGCGCCCCCGTCTTCCACGCGGCCGGCCGGGGCGCGGGCTCATATAAACAAAAGAAGCGTCCGACAAACTTAGGGGGGTAGAGAGCG
>NZ_JBHYWP010000004.1:73190-151214 GCF_042751845.1 Streptomyces sp. NPDC059398
TAATTGGGCCCCCGGCCAACACCCCAGTGGTGGTGGCCTCTCGGCGGGGCGCCTAAAACGCCCCCGCCCCGGTCTTCCAGGCGGCCGGCCTGGTCGAGCACCTCGTCGGGGCCGCCGACCCGCATCACGACCTGCTCATCACCAAGGGCCAGGCGTCCGTCCTGCACCCCGCCTTCGGCGGCCTGGCCACCTCGATACTCCAGGGCTCAAGGCCCGACGCCGTCGTCTTCGTGCACGACCCGTCCCGCCGGACGCGCTACCACTGGGAACACCTGCCGGTGGCGTCCCCGGAGCGGGAGATTCCGCTGGTGGAGGCGCTTGGCGGCGCTCCCGTGGTGGCCGTGGTGACCCGGGGCCGGGAGAACGTACGAGCCCTGGGCGGCCTGGGACTTCCGGTCGCGGACGTCCTGGACGGCGGCGGCGCCGACCTCGTCATCGACGCGGTGGATGCCGCGCTGGCCGGGCGGCCGGAGTTCCGCCTCTGATCGACGTGGGCCAGGGTCGATACCCCGCCGTGTACTTCCGCCGTTGCGTCCCCGTGTCGTTGCGTCCCCCTAAGGAGTCTCCATGACCACCCCTCAGGTCGCGCTGGCCGCGCGGGCTTCGTTCGCCGAGTGCCCCGCGTGGGACGCCGTGGACGGCACCCTGCTCTGGGTCGACATGAACGCCTGCGCCGTCCACCGCTTCGACCCCGCCCGGGGCCCCGTCGCGACGTGGACGTTCGACCAGCCCGTCGCGGCGGCGCGGCCCCGCGCGGGGGGCGGCCTCGTACTCAGCCTGCGCGACGGGATCGCTGTCACCGAGGCGGACGCCAACTCCCTTCGGTGGCTGGTGAACTGGTCCGACCGTGGCGTACGCGGCAACGACACCGGGATCGACGCGGCGGGGCGGCTGTGGGCCGGCACCATCGCCGGTGAGTCCGCCCCGGGGTGGCTGTCCCGGGTCTCCCCGGACGGGACGCTGGACGTCGCGGCCGACGGCGTACGGCTCAGCAACGGCATCGGATGGAGCCCGGACGGCAGCCGGATGTACTTCGTGGACACGTTCACCCACCGTATCGACGTCTTCGACTACGACGCCGGGACCGGGCGGGCCACGGGGCGGCGTGTGTTCGCCGAGGTCGCCGATACCGCGGGGGCACCGGACGGCCTGTGCGTGGACGCCGAAGGCGCGGTGTGGGTGGCTCTGTTCCGGGGCGGCGCGGTCCGCCGGTACACCTCCGGCGGGCGCCTCGACCGGGAGATCTCCTTTCCGGTGTCGCTCACCTCGTCCTGCGCGTTCGGCGGGCCCGGCCTGACCGATCTGTACGTCACCTCGGCACGGCGCGACCTGGGCGACGTCGAGCCCCTCGCCGGGAATCTGTTTGTGATCCCCGGCGCGGGCCAGGGCATGGCGTCCGTGCCCTTCGCCGGCTGAGCGGCCCGGCCCGGCCCGGACCGGCCCGGAGCCGGCGGACCTTTCCGCCGGCTGAGCGGTCGGCCGTGCGCGCGGGGTCAGCTGCGCGAGGGGCCGGTTGTGCGAGGAGCCGGTTGTGCGCGAGGTGCCGGTTGTGCGTGCGGGGTCAGCTGTGGGTGCGCGCGTACGCGCGCGAGACCGACGTCAGCCATGCCACATCGGCGGAGAAGTCCTGGATGCCCGTCTCCGGTGTCGGCCTCGTTCCACCGGGCGCGGCGGAGGGCCGCGCGTCGGCTCGCGCGGACCGGGTCTCTGGTCCCCCCGAGGAACCGGTCTCCCCGGAGGAACCGGTCCCCCCGGAGGAACCGGTCCCCCCGGCGGGCCCGGTCTCCCCGGCGCGAACGGTCTCCGCGACGCGACCCGGCTCCCCGGCGCGGCCGGTCGCCAAGGCCGCCGCGATCCAGCCGGCCTCCCGTTCCGCTTCGGCTTCCGCTTCCGCGCGCCGCCCGTCGCGTGGGCCTTCCGACGCCCCCGCGACGCCTTCCAGCGCCAGATAGCCATCCCGGATCTCGATCACTCTGCGGTGCAGATGGAAGCGGAGATCCCGCACGGCGGCGATGTCGTGGGCGAGAGGCGGCTGGAGCAGGATGCGCGGATAGGCGCGGTGCAGTGCGCACCACAGGGGCCGCAGCCTGCGGTAGTCGCGGTAGTCGCGGCACCAGGCGAGGACGGCCGAGGCGCGCGTGCCCCACAGGGGGGCGGTCCAGCCGACGATGTTGAGGACCATGCCCACCGTCAGGGCGCTCCGTGAGACCACCGCCCACTGCGCGGAGTTCCAGCCGTACGAGGCGAGAAAGATGTCCGCGAACCGGCCCAGCGGATAGAGGAGTTCGACGGCGGCGCCGACGGCCGCGGTCCGCAGGCCGCGCCGCAGCCAGCTGCCCTCGTGCTGCTGTCCGTACAGCCCGTTCTGGCGTACGTACAGCTCGCTCTGTCGGGCGAAGGTCCAGCAGGCGCGCGCCACCAGGGCCTTCCCGGTGGCCAGCGTGGCGAGGTAGACGACCTGGTACGCGACGAAGAACGGCTGGTCGGCCGGGCGGTACCCGGGCAGGTCGATGAACGAGTTGTGCGGGGAGCCCTGGAGGGTGGCGCAGAGGAAGAGAGCGGCCATCACCGTCGGCACACAGGCCAGGACGAGCATGCGGCGCAGGGCGACGGTCCGGGCACGGGCGACCGGGTGCGTCCAGTGGACGAGCAGCACCTGCTGGCAGGCCAGCGTGGCGATCATCCACATCTGGACCGAGACGTTGTACCAGGTGACCGTGCCGAAGAGGGTGCCCGTCCAGCGCTTGGGGACCGAGAGCAGCAGATACATCGCCTGGCTCCCGAAGGCGGCGCACAGCGCGATGACCGGCGGGTCGCGGCGGTAGCCGTGCAGCAGCGGGATCAGCGTGCAGGCGAAGGCGACCCAGCAGGCCAACGAGCCGACGAGATACCAGGGGTTGGTCATGTCTCGTCCCGCCGTCGCCAGTCGAGTGAACTCTGTATCCGGCCCAGGGTGCTGTCAGGGGCGGGGGCCCGCCCCGTGGAGGCGTCCGTGGCCCGCAGCCGGGTGCCGATCAGGAAGGCCATCACCTCGGCCTCCTGCTCCTGCACGTCCGAGTAGTGCTCCCGGTAGAGCAGGTCCCGTACGAGACCGGGGTCGAGATCGGGGAAGAGCAGGGCCGCCGCATCGCCGGATGCGGCGGCGTCCGCCTGGTCCGCGGTGCGGTGTCCGCAGATCAGGTGGGCCAGCTCGTGGGCGATGATGTGCTCCTGGTGGTGGCGGCTGGTCTGCACCTCGTACACGACGTAGTCGGCGCCCGGCAGGGAGAGCACGATGCCGCACGGGCCCGTCGCGTCCATGTGCATCGGCACGAGGTGGATGGTCCGGCCGCGTGCCCTGCCCACGTGCTCGCAGAGCAGGGGCAGATCGTACGAGCGCGGCAGCGTCAGGGTCTCCAGGCGCCGCCGGCAGCCGCGACGCAGGGCGCCGATGGCGCGTCGCTGGTTCGGTATGCCGCCTTCGCCGTCGTGGCGTCGCGTGGGGTGGAACACCGGGCCCCCTACTCCTCGTTGTCGGGCGGCTCGTGGTGGTGGGGATCGTCGGCGGGCCGCGCGGCGTGCAGGATGCTGACCTCGTGGATGATGCGGGCCAGGGATTTGCGGCCCGCGTCATCGAGACTCATCGCGCGCAGGGCGATGTCGCGAACGTCCGCGTTGCGCATGGCGGTGGCCACGGCCAGCTGGGAGTCGACGCGTTCGGTGGTGCCGTCGTCGAAGAAGTAGGCCACCGGGACCCGGAAGAAGGCGGCGAGTGCCTCTAAGTGGCGCTTGGTCGGGTTGTCCCGCAGACCGGTGCGCAGCTGCCAGGCGTACGTCTTGGAGAAGGTCCCTCCAGTCAACTCGGCGCAGCCGCGCGCCACTTCCTCGTAGGTGTACTCCCGGCCCTCCTTGCGTACCGTGGTGAAGAGTGTGTCGAGTTTTTCGGACAGCGTCGGCATCCGTATCCCCTCCTCGGTGCCGGTCGGTGCCGGGCTTCGTGTGGCCGTTCATCTTAGTTGACAGTGCATTGAGGCGTCTCTAGGGTCACATGGCGTCAGCGGAAATGGGCGGACAGCTGTTCTTCTGTTAGCTCAAATGGGCGGATGTGGTTCGGCTCGATCTGATCCCGGCACCTCGTGGGGGAGACCGTTCACCGCCGCGGGGGGGGGGGCCCCCGGCGCCGGCGCGGGGACGTGGCGCCGGGGGGGCGGGGGGCGCCCCAGCAGAAGCTTGGGTCGGTTGGGGGCGCGCCCCGCCCGCGGGGGGGCGCCCGCGTCCCCCGCGCCGCGCCCCCCCCCCGCCGGGGGGGGTTCGGGGGGCGGGGCCCGCGCCAGACCTTGCGGGCCCGCTGACGCGGGGTGTCCGAGTCGGCGGGGCGCGCGTGCTGGTTCAGGCCACCGTGTATTCGGTGTCGCCGAAGTCCGCGACCACGCGGAGCCGCCCTCCCAGGGCCTGGACGTACGACCGCATGGTGGCGATCTCCGTACGGTCGACCTCGCCGTTCTCGATGGCGGACACCCGGGGGGCCGAGACGCCCATGCTGGAGGCGACATCGCGCTGGGTCAGATCCTGCTCCGCGCGGATCTCGGCGAGCCGGTAGGCCCGTACCTCGGCGAGGAGCTGGTCCATGGCCGCCTGCTTCTCCTCGGGAGACTGGACGGGCAGTCCGGCTGCCACGCGCTCCTCGTGGATGCGGCGCTTGAAGTCTTCCCACCTCACCGTGCTCATTCGTACTCCCTCGTGTCCAACTCGGCGATGTGGTCCTGGTACCGCTGTTCGGCGAGCGGAACGTTGGTGTCGTACCAACCGCGCCAACTCCCTGTCTTGTCCCCTGCTGTCAGGAGGACGGCCCTGCGTACGGGATCGAATGCAAAGAGGATCCGAATTTCGCTGTTTCCTCCGGACCCTGGACGAAGCTCCTTCATGTGGTGCTGTTCGCAACCCTTGATCCGGTCGACAAGAGGCCGTCCCAGCACAGGGCCGAAAGCGGCGAGGACATCGATGGCGTGCTCCACCTGCTTGGCGCTCTGCCAGTCCGTCTCGATCAGTTTCTCCATCCATGTCGCCACTTCTGCGACGAGGAGCACTTCCCATTGAGCCATGCCCCGGAAGTTAACGCAAGCGTTAAGTCGCGGGTTGCTGTTGCCCTGCCGCTCACCCCATCGGGTGAGGCCGTCTACCCCCGCCCCAGCACCACCGTCCCCGACGAGCAGAACCAGCCGCCCGTCCCCGACGCCACCGCCAGTTCCGGCAGTCGGCCGCCCGCCTTGTGGACCTGGCGGTTCTCGCCTGCCTCGCCGCGCAGCTGTCGTACCGCCTCGACCAGCAGGAACAGGCCGCGCATCCCGGGGTGGCAGGCCGAGAGGCCGCCGCCGTCGGTGTTGACGGGTAGGTCGCCGTCGCGCAGCAGGCGGCCCTTCCCGACGAACGCGCCGCCCTCGCCCTTCGCGCAGAATCCCAGGTCCTCCAGGGTCACCAGCGTCATATAGGTGAACGCGTCATAGATCTCCGCGAGATCGATCTCCGCCGGGCGGACCCCCGCACGCTCGAAGGCCAGCCGGCCGCTGACCGCCGCGGGGGAGACCGTGAAGTCGTCCCACTCGGACATCGTGGTGTGCGAGACGTGTTCGCCCGTGCCCAGGACCCATACGGGGGTCTTGGCGCAGTCCGGTACGTACTCCTCGGCCACCAGCAGCACCGCGCAGCCGCCGTCGCTGCGGATGCAGCAGTGCAGTTTCGTGAACGGGTCCGCGATCATCGGGCCGCCCAGTACCTCGTCCACGGTGATCGGCGTGCGGTACAGGGCGTCCGGGTTGTGGGCCGCGTTGGCGCGGGCCTGGACCGCGACCGACGCGAGCTGTTCCAGTGTCGTCCCGTACTCGTGCATATGGCGGCGGGCGGCCATCGCGTACTTGGCGATGAGCGAGTGGCCGTACGGGACCTCGAACTGGAGCGGGCCGCGCGCGCCGAAGGAGAGGTTCGATGTGCGGCGGCGCGCCTTGATGTCGGCGCGGGCCGTGGAGCCGTACACCAGCAGCACCGCGTTGGCGTGGCCCGCGGCGATGGCGTCGGCCGCGTGGGCGGCCATCACCTCCCAGGTGGAGCCGCCGACCGATGTGGAGTCCACCCAGGTGGGTTTCAG
The DNA here is from genome assembly GCF_042751845.1 of Streptomyces sp. NPDC059398. Classification (NCBI taxonomy): domain Bacteria; kingdom Bacillati; phylum Actinomycetota; class Actinomycetes; order Kitasatosporales; family Streptomycetaceae; genus Streptomyces; species Streptomyces sp. NPDC059398. Next base: position 79,312 of record NZ_JBHYWP010000004.1, read on the forward strand.
GCCCAGGTACTCGGCTACCTCGACCGGTGCGAGGGTGCCCAGGCCCGCCGAGCCGAAGCCGTCGATCACCTCGCGGCCGAGGCCCGAATCGGCGAGCGCGCGGCGCGCCGCCTGGGCGTGCAGGGCGTACGGGGTCGCGTCGTCGGCCTTGCCGCAGTCCGACAGGGCGACACCGGCGACGGCGACCCGCCGCCGCGGACGGGCAGATATGACGGTGGATGACATAAATCTGACGGTACATCAGATCAGTTGCCGGGCAAGGGTGCGGAGCAAGGGTGCCGGGCGGCCGTCGCGCCTCTCGCGTACCGCCTCTGGGCATCTGGTTCGGCGCGCTCTACTATGACGCGCCGTCAGATCAGGAGAGGGGCCCGCCCATGGATGCCGCCTTCACCGCGGAGCAGGACGAGATCCGCCGCACCCTGCGTGAACTGCTGACCAAACGCTGCGGCCCGGACGGGGTCAGAGCCGCAGCCGCCACCCCCGCCGGGTACGACCAGGAGCTCTGGCGCACTCTCGCCGGACAGCTCGGGCTGCCCGGCCTCGCGATCCCCGCGGAGTACGGGGGAGTGGGGTGCGGCCCTGCCGAGCTGGTGCTCGCCTGCGAGGAGACGGGGCGGGCGCTGCTGCCGTCTCCGCTCCTCGCGACGGCCGCGCTGGCCACACCGCTGATCACCGCGCTCGGCACCGATGCCCAGCGTGCGGAGCTGCTGCCGGGCATCGCACGCGGTGAGCTGACCGCCACCCTGGCGGCCCCGCTCGGCCCGGCGCTCGGGCTGCTCGGCGACAACGCGGGCGACTGGGCGGGCGGCGGCCGGGCCGGCGGTGTCCAGGCGCGGCCCACCGACGACGGGTGGCGGCTGTACGGGCAGGCCGACCAGGTGCTCGACGGGCACAGCGCCGGGGTGCTGCTGGTCGCCGCACACACCGGGGGCTTCGCCCGGAGCCGTACCCTGCTCTTCCTGGTACGGGCCGGCGCCGCCGGGATGTCCCGGACACGGCAGACCGCACTGGACGCGACCCGGCCGCAGGCCCGAATCGAACTGCGCGACACAGAAGCCGAGTTGCTCGGCGATGAGCCGGAGCGCGGCGGGGCGGGCGGGGTCGCCGGTGTGCCGGGAGCGCTCGCCCGTACCGGATGTGCGGCGGCTGCCGTGCTGGCCGCCGAAGCGGTGGGCGCGGCGGACCGTGCGCTGGAGCTCACGGTCGAACACGTAAGGCAGCGCGAGCAGTTCGGACGCCCCATCGGCTCGTTCCAGGCCGTGAAGCACCGGCTGGCCGGGCTCTATGTGCAGGTGCAGGCGGCCAGGTCGGCGGCGTATTACGCGGCCTGGGACCCGGCAGCGGGCGGGCTCGCGCTGGCGCAGGGCCTGGAGGCGCTGCGCGGCGCGGCGTCCGACGCGGTCCAGCTGCACGGCGGGATCGGCTTCACCTGGGAGCACGACATCCAGCTGTACTTCAAACGGGCGTCGTCGGACGAGCTGCTGTTCGGCCCGGTGCACGGGCTGCGCGCGCACGCGGCGGAGTGTGCGGGGCTCTTCGCGGGCCGAGCGGCGGTCGCGGTCTGATGACGCGGGGGACCCGACTGGTGCAGAAGGTGTCGTCCACCCGTACGTTCGCCCGGTTCGCGCCGCACGTCGTACCGGCGGTGGACCGTGCGGTGCACCGGCTGACCCGGGGAAAGGTGCTGCTCAGCGCGCGGATGCTGCCCGGCGTGATCCTCACGGCGACCGGTGCGAGGAGCGGGGCGCCGAGGGTTACGCCATTGGCGTGCATGCCGGAGAAGAGGGGAGTGGGGAGCGGTGTCGAGGGCGCACCGTGGCCGTCGTCATGGGTCCTGGTCGGTTCGAACTTCGGGCGTCCCGGCCATCCGGCGTGGACGGCCAACCTGCTGGCGCACCCGGACGCCGACATGAACTGGAAGGGCGAGGACATCCAGGTCAGGGCGCGGCTGCTGGAGGGTGCGGAGCGGGCCGAGGTGTGGGCCACGGCGCTGGCGTTCTGGCCGCCGTACGCCGCGTACCAGGCGAGGGTGGACCGGGAGATCAGGCTCTTCCGCCTGGAGCGCCGCTGAGGCGTGTGCCGCGCGAAATACGCCCCGTATGCCGCACTCCACGCCGCGGGTACGCGGACGGCGGACCACCGATGTGGTCCGCCGTCTGCGCGACAGGACGAAGGACGTGGTGGCGCCCCGCGGTTACTTTGTCGGTTTCTTGCCCGTGATGCCCAGGTGGACCAAGAGGGCGAGGTTCGGGCGGAGTTCGGCCTGTTTGACGCCCCAGGTCTGGAACCCCTTCTGGTGCGCGGCCACGGCGGCGAGCATGGCGACCAGGGAGCCCGCCATCGCCGCGGGGCTGACGTCCTTGTCGACGCGGCCCTTGGCCTGGAGCTCCTTGACCGCGTCGGTCAGGGAGTTGGTGACGGAGTTCAGGATCTTCATGCGGATCTTGTAGAACCGCTTGTCGCCCTCGGCCGCACCGAGGTCGACGACGCGGAGGATCGCGTCATGGCGGCGCCAGAAGTCGAGGAATCCCTCCACGAGTTCCTCGGACGTCTGCCAGCCGGCCTTTCCGGTCCAGGAGCGCCCGGAGACCAACTCGGTGAGCCCCGCACCCTCCTTGGCCATCTCCTCGGCGATTTCGAGGACCGCGCCCTCGACGTCCGGGAAGTACTGGTAGAAGGTCGCGGGCGAAGTCCCCGCCTTCCGGGCCACGTCGATGACCTTGACGTCCCGGTACGGCGATGAGCTGAGCATCTCGCTGAGGCAGTCGAGCAGCTTCTGCCGCGTCGCCTGACCTCGGCGGCCGGCCACACGGCCGTCGACGGTGCGTACTTGTCCTGTCATGCCGTCAGCTTACCGAGGGGTGATCGGAGCGCGATTCGGCCGACTGCAAATGGGGTCCCGGCCGGTATTCGTGCTGGTGCCCGCGCCGCTCATGGGGCGGCCCGGGGCGGCCCGGCGGCTGGATCCGCATTGATATTGTTATCAACAGGCTGTGGATAACTTCCGTGGACAACTCTGTCAAACCTGTCCGCGCTGTGACGGGCATCACTCCTGAGCGGCTCCACCGTACAAGAGCGGCAGCCCCGGCCCGTACGGTCCGTGGGTCCCCGGTGGGCGCCATGTCCGGATCGCGGTGAGACACCCCGATCCGCCCCCGGGTTCGCAACGAGCACCTCGGACAGGAACAATCGGGGTGCGCACCGCCGGGCGGTGCCCAGTGGTGAGACGCTGAACTCAGCTGTATTTCGCGGTCCCCCTTCCCCGGGGCCCGTACGGGGAGGTGGGAGGCGCGTGGTGGAGCAGCTGACGCAGCACGATCCGAGGCGGATCGGCCCGTTCGAGGTGCTCGGGCGGCTCGGGGCCGGCGGTATGGGGCTGGTCTATCTGGCGCGCTCGGCATCGGGCAGGCGCGTGGCGATCAAGACCGTACGGACCGAGCTCGCCGAGGACCAGCTGTTCCGGGTCCGCTTCTCCCGCGAGGTGGAGGCCGCCCGCGCCGTCAGCGGCTTCTACACGGCCGCCGTGGTCGATGCCGACGCACGCGCCGCCGTGCCCTGGCTGGCCACCGCGTATGTGCCCGCGCCCTCGCTCGAAGAGATAGTGAGTGAGTGCGGGCCGATGCCGGCCCAGGCGGTCCGCTGGCTGGCCGCCGGGATCGCCGAGGCCCTCCAGTCGATCCACGGCGCGGGCCTCGTCCACCGGGATCTCAAGCCGTCCAATGTGCTGGTGGTGGAGGACGGGCCGCGCGTCATCGACTTCGGTATCGCGTCGGGCGTCTCCAACACCCGGCTGACCATGACGAACGTCGCGGTCGGCACCCCTGCGTACATGTCACCCGAACAGGCGAAGGACTCGCGCAATGTGAAGGGCGCGAGCGATGTGTTCTCGCTCGGCTCGACGCTGGTCTTCGCGGCGACCGGCCATGCGCCGTTCCACGGGGCGAACCCGGTCGAGACGGTGTTCATGCTGCTGCGCGAGGGCCCCAATCTGTCGGGCCTGCCCGATGAGCTGCGCCCGCTGATCGAGGCGTGTATGCAGCAGGACTTCACCCAGCGGCCCAGCCCCGAGGACCTCCAGGCGCAGCTGGCCCCGCATCTCTTCGCGTCCGGCGGCGACGACAGCGGCACCGCGTCCGCCTGGCTGCCGGCCCGCGCCACCGCGATGATCGAGACCCGGCGCGGAGGCCGCCCGCCCGCGCCCGTGCCGCGTCCGGCGAACCCCTCGCCGCCGCCGAGACCGTCGTACGACCCACCGCAGCCGGCCCAGCCGTCCAGGGCCGCCCAGCCTCAGCCCCAGCCCCAGCCGCAGTCGGCCCAGGCGCAACAGGCGCCCGCACAGCAGCCGCAGCCCGCCCAGGCACAGCAGCGACACCAGCCGCAGCCGGCTCACGCGCAACACCAGCCCCAGCCGCAACACCAGCCGCAGGCCCAGCACCAGACCGGGTGGCGGGACGGATCCGTACGGCTGCCGGGCGCCCAGGTGCCCATCGGGCCGGGGCCGCGCGTCGCCGAGGCCCGGGCGCACGCCGCCACGCCCGCCGGATCGGCCGGTCCCGCGACCGGGTGGGTACGCCCCCCGGCGGGCCGGCACGGAGCGGAGGCGGCGCCCGCGACGGCCGCGCCACCCGCCCCCCGGGCCCCCGAGGGGGCCACCCGCTGGCGCCCCTGGCGGTTCCGTATGTCGAACGACGTCTGGGGGACCCCGGCCGTCGAGGGCGAGCTGCTGTACGTCACCTCCTTCGAGGTGCACGCGCTCGATGTGGGCAGCGGGCGGCGCCAGTTCAAGACCAAGGACGTGGCGTGGGCGATGGCCGTGGCGGGCGGTCTGATCCACGCCTCCGACGGCCCGACCCTGTACGCGCTCGACGGCACCGACGGCACCGACCGGTGGCGCCTCTCGGCTGACGCGTGGGTCTACTCGCTCCAGGCCGAGCGCGGCACCGTCGTCACCGGCACCCGGGGCGGCGGCGTACAGGCATGGGAGGCGTCCAACGGCGAGAAGCTGTGGGAGCTGAGCGGAGCCCAGACGGATTTCGAGACACCGGAGTCAGGGCCGGCGATCCACGGGGACACGGTGTACGTCTGGAAGGACGCCCGCCTCTTCGCACTCGACCCGCGTACCGGCACCGAGCGCTGGTCGTACCCGGTGGGCGACGCGGCGGCGTGCGGGGGAGTGCCCGTGCGGGTGACGTCCGCCGACGACGGCTGTGTGTACATCGCGGCCGGCACCCGCGTCCTGTCGGTCGACCGCACGTCCGGCCTGGTGCGCTGGCACTTCGAGGCCCCCGCGGTCTTCCTGTCGGCCCCGGCCTTCGCCCCCGGGCCCGCGGTGGCCGGGGGCGGTGTGTACCTCGCCGACTACCTCGGCACGGTGTACGCCATCGACGCGGCGACCGGCAAGGACCGCTGGCGCATCGCCACCGAGTCCCGGCAGTCGCTCCACCCGCTGCTCGTCGCCCAGGGCAACGTCCATGTGGGCAGCGGCAGCGCGCTCTACACGCTGGACGCGGTGACCGGCACCCCCAAGTGGCGTTTCGCCGCGGGCGGCGAGGTGGTCGGAGCGCCGGTGGTCGCGGACGGCAGAATCCACTTCGGCTCGGCGGACCACTGCCTGTACACGCTGGACGCGGTGGGCGGCCAGCTCCGCTGGAAACTGGCCACGGGCGGCGAGATCACCGGCTCACCGGTGGTACGCGGGGGAGTCGTGTACGCGTGCAGCAAGGACCGCTGCGTCTACGCCCTGGACGCCGCCAAGGGGACGGGCACGGGCCGGGCCAGTTGAGGAGCGGGGGTCCGGAGGCGGAGCCCCCGGAAGCGGTCACTCCCCCGGGGGCCGAGCCCGCGTGGCCCCACCGCCCGAACCGCCGCGCTCCCCCGGCTCCTCAGGAGCCGTGAGCTCCGCAGGCAGATCGGCCGAACTGAACGACAGCGTGTCGTGCTCGTCCTCCGGCTGGTACGGCCGGTCCAGAGGTGCCCCGGCCGACCCGGTCTCGTACGGCCGGTCCAGAGGTGCCCCGGCCGACCCGGTCTCGTACGGCCGGTCCACCGGCGCCCCCGGCCCGGTCCCGTACGGCCCGTCCACCGGCGCCCCCGCCCCACGATCCTCGTACGGCGGAGGCGCCGCATACGCCCCCGTACCCCCGGTCCCCGCCCCCGGCGCCCCCGGAGGCGCGGGCGCGGGCGCGGGCGCCCGCCGTCCGCGCATCAGCCCCGCACCCAGCAGCATCAGCACCCCGCCGATCAGCGCGTCACCGACACCGAGGCCGAGCCCCCGCCCACCGGAGCTGATGGCCAGGCTGTGTTCCGCGATGCCTACGCGGACCATCCACAGCACGGTGAAGGCGATGGTGATCAGGCCCGCCAGCGTCACCAGCAGGCGCGAGCGCAGCAGAATGCCGATCACGGTGATGAGCGCCGCGAAGGCGAACGGGATCAGGATCGAGCCGCCCGCGTCGGGCTTGTGCGCCGTGATGCCGTTGAAGAGGTCCTGGATGCGGTACTCGCTGCCGTGGCGACCGTCGTACCAGTTACGGAAGGGGCTGTATACGGCGGCCGCCGCTCCGACGAGAGCGACGAGGGAGCCCAGGGCGTTGCGCATCATCTTCGGTCTCCTCCGCCGGATCTCGTTTTCGACGCTACGCCGGGCTTCCGGCACCTGCCACCACAGCGGTGTGCCTGCTGCTACCGTGTCCGCCGAACGGGGGAGATGACATGATCATGCGACGTTTGCGGTTCGGTGCCGTCCTGGTGGGGGTGGTCCTCGCGCTGACGGGCTTCTCGCGCCACAGCAGCCACAGCCACAGCCACAGTTCCGGCGGCGGCTGCTCCAGCAGCAAGAGCCACAGCACTTCCACCACGCACCACCACTACAGCGACAACGACAGTACGTACGACAGCACATACGGCTCGTCGAGCGGTTCCACCACAGGTCACACGAGCGGCACCCGCCGTGCGCCCGACCCCAAGGCCACCGGCACCGTGGTGACCTGTGCGAAGAAGGGTGCGGCCGCCGCCACCGTACGGGTGTCGGCCCGTAAGGCGAGCGGCAGCAACAGCTACCGGGTCAGCATGAGCTTCCTCGGCAGGGGCGGTTCGGTCGTGGACACGGGCAGCGCGACCGTCCAGGTGTACGGCGACTCCAGCGCCACGGTGAAGGTGCCGATGTCGGTCCCGTCGGACGCCGGCTCGGTCACCAGGTGCCGTATCGACTCGGTGCAGTACGCCTACTGACCCGGCACGCGGCATCCGGCACCCGGCACTCGCCACCCCGGTCACCGCACCCGGAAATCCCCTTTCCTGCCCCCGAAGAGCGCCGACTGCCGGTCCGGTGGCAGGTTGCCCAGGGCCACGAGGTGGGGGGCCTGCGCCAGCGCCTGTGCGCGGGCCGCCTCCTTCGCCGCCCACACCGCCCGTACCGTCCCCTGCACCGCATCCGTCGGATACGAGGCCATCGTCTCGGCGCAGCCGACCGCGGCGGCCAGCTCGTCGCCGGGCGGTGTCACCTCGCTGACAAAGCCCGTCTCGTACGCCCGTCGCGCCGAGATCCGCTCGGCCGTCCCCATCAGCGCCATCCGGGCGACCTCGCCGAAGGGCATCCGCTGGGCGAGGTAGATGGTCTCGTACGCGCTGACCATGCCGTACGTCGTGTGCGGGTCGAAGAACGTGGCGTCGTCGGCCGCGATCACGAACTCGGCCTCGCCCAGCAGATAGAACGCCCCGCCGCACGCCATGCCGCGCACCGCCGCGACCACCGGCTTCCACAGGTCGTTGGCCTTCGGGCCGATCGCGATGAGCGGATCGTCGACGGAGTACGGGGACGGGGGCTGCGGCACATCGGCCGCGCGGTCGATCCCGGTGCAGAAGGCCCGGGTCCCGGCCCCGGTGACGACGGCTGCCCGTACCGAGGTGTCGAAGCGGAACTCCTTCCAGACGGCGGCCAGTTCACCGGCGGTCGCCAGGTCGACGGCGTTGAGCCGGCCGGGCCGGTCGAGGGTGACGACCGCGACCCCGGTCTCCTGGTTCCTCTCGACGCGCAGACTCATGGCCGCTCCAGGAGCCAGCGCGGCAGGGTCGCCCCGTCCGTCTCGGCGAAGGTGACCTGCACCCGGGCGCCGATCCGCAGCCGCTCGGGGTCCACCGAGTTCAGCGGGGCGTCGGGCCCGGCGACCACATTGCCGACGAGCCGGATGTGCGGGGCGTCCGCCAGCTCCACCACGACCGCGTTGTACGGGGCCTCGGCCGCGTAGTCGGGCAGCAGCGGCGGATGCGGGACGACGTACGACCAGATGCGGCCGCGCCCGGACATCCGCTGCCACTCGCTGTCGAAGGACTGGCACCGCGGGCAGCAGGGGCGGGGCGGGAAGCGCAGCGTCGAGCAGCCGGCGCAGGACTGGACGCGCAGTTCGTGCCGGGCGGCGTACTCCCAGAAGGGGGCGCCGTCGTCGTCGGTGACGGGCTGGAGCACCGGGCTCAACTCCTCAGCAGGATCGCGGATGTGGGGACGCACTCGCCCGCCGTGACCAGGCAGGTGCCGGCGCCGGGCACCTGGGCGGTGGAGGTGCCACGCAGCTGTTTGACGCCCTCGGTGATCAGGTTGAAGCCGTGCACATAGCCCTCGCTGAGACCGCCGCCGCCGGTGTTGAGCGGCAGCCTGCCGCCGATCTCCAGCGCGCCGCCCTCGGTGAACCCGGCGCCCTCGCCGCGCCCGCAGAAGCCGTACCCCTCAAGCGAGAGCGGGACGAGCGGGGTGAAGGCGTCGTAGATCTGCGCCACGTCGACGTCGTCGGGGCCGAAGTCCGCGTGCTTCCAGAGGTGACGGGCGGCCGTCCAGGCGGGGCCGGTCAGCGGTTCGTCGGTCCAGTAGTTGACCATGCCGTGGTGCTGGGCGGGCAGGCCCTGGGCGGCGGCGTGTACGTAGACGGGCCTGCGGCGGCAGTCGCGGGCGCGTTCGGCGGAGACGATCACGCAGGCGAGGGCGCCGTCCGTCTCCAGGCAGTTGTCGAAGAGGCAGAGCGGTTCGCTGATCCACCGGGAGGTCATATACATGTCGCGGGTCAGCGGGCGGTCGTACATGATCGCGGCCGGATTCTGGTTGGCGCGGTTGCGGCAGGCCAGCGCGACGTTGAAGAGGTGGTCGCGGGTGGCCCCGTACTCGTGCATGTACCGGCGGGCGAGCATGCCGATCTCGTCGGCGGGCCGCAGCAGGCCGAAGGGGCGGGTCCACTGGGCAGGGGTCGGCAGCTGCACCGCCGTGTTGCTCCAGGGGCGCGGGCCGCTGCCGCGTTTGCGTGAGCGCCAGGCGACTCCGACGTTGGCCTGCCCGGTCGCGACGGCCGCTGCGAGGTGGGCGACGGTCGCGCAGGAGCCGCCACCGCCGTAGCCGACCTTCGAGAAGAAGGTGACATCACCGGCTCCGACCGCCTTGGCGACCTCGACCTCGTCGGTGTCCTCCATCGTGTACGAGGAGAAGGCGTCCACCTCGGACGGTGCGATCCCGGCGTCATCCAGCGCGGCGAGCACGGCCCGGCAGGCCAACGCCTTCTCGGATTCCTGGAGTTGCCTGGCGAACGCGGTCTGGCCTATCCCGACTATCGCCGTTGCGTCTTTGAGCGTCGCCACTGCCATCGCCACCTCCGGGGACGTCATGACTGCTGACAGCGGGGAAGGCTACAGCTAATCTGACGGATAGTCAGCTACGGCGTTCCGGCTACTGGGTGTGGGAGGCAGACGATGCGCGGGGATGTGGAGTGGGGCAGTATTCCGGCGCTGGTGCGGTCCGCCGCCGAACGGTACGGCGAACGGGAGGCGGTCGTCGACGGCCGTACCCGGATCTCCTACACGGAGTTGGGCGAGCGGGTCGAGCGGGCGGCGGCCGCGTGTATCGCGTCCGGGGTGGAGGCCGGTGACCGGGTCGCGGTCTGGGCGCCCAACACCGTCGACTGGATCGTCTCCGCACTCGGCGCGGTGACCGCGGGGGCGGTCCTGGTCCCGCTGAACACCCGCTTCAAGGGCACGGAGGCCGCGTACGTACTGGAGCGCAGCCGGGCCAGACTCCTCTTCGTCACCGGCACCTTCCTCGGCACCTCCTATGTGGCGTCGCTGCGGCGCGCGGCGGGCGGGGAGGGCGGGGGCGCTGCGGGGAGCGCGGACGGTGCGGGGGACGGGGCCGGTACGGGGAGTGCGGACGGTACGGGGAGTGCGGACGGTGAGAGGAGCAGAACCGGCGCCGGGAGCAGGGCCGGAGCCGGGAGCGGGACCGGAGCCGGGAGCGGGGCTGCCGGGCCGCTGCCCGCGCTTCCGCAGCTGGAGCAGGTGGTGGTCCTCTCCGACGACGCCCCGGAGTCCTTCCGCACCTGGAAGGACTTCCTGGCGGGCGGCGAGCAGGTCTCCGGCGCCGAGGTACGGGCCCGCGCGGACGCGGTGGACTCCGCGTCGCCCTCGGACATCATCTTCACCTCCGGCACCACGGGCCGCCCCAAGGGCGCGGTCATCAGCCATGCGCAGACCCTGCGCTGCTACGACATCTGGTGCGAGCTGGCCGGGCTGCGCGAGGGCGACCGCTATCTCATCGTCAACCCGTTCTTCCACACCTTCGGCTACAAGGCCGGCATCATCGCCTGTCTGATGCGCGGCGCGACGATGGTGCCGCAGCCGGTCTTCAATGTGGACACGGTGCTCGCCAACGTCACCGCCGAACGCATCTCGGTCCTGCCAGGACCGCCCACCCTCCACCAGTCCCTGCTCGACCACCCCGCCCGCGACCAGCACGATCTCAGCCCGCTGCGGCTGGTCGTGACGGGCGCGGCGGTCGTCCCGCTCCAGCTGGTCGAGCGGCTGCGCACGGAGCTGCACATCGCGACGGTGATCACGGCGTACGGCCTCTCCGAGGCGAGCGGCATCGTCACGATGTGCCGCGGGGGCGACAGCGTGGAGGTCATCGCCTCGACATCGGGCCGCGCGATCCCGGACACCGAGGTACGGGTCTCGGCCCCACCGGGCGAACCGGGCGAGGTGCTGGTGCGTGGCTTCCACGTCATGCGCGAGTACTTCGAGGCCCCGGAGGCGACGGCGGAGGCGTTCACCCCGGACGGCTGGCTGCGCACCGGCGATGTGGGCGTCCTGGACGAGGCAGGAAATCTGCGGATCACCGACCGGATCAAGGACATGTTCATCGTCGGTGGCTTCAACGCCTACCCGGCGGAGATAGAGCAACTGCTCGGCCTCCACCCGGACATCGCGGACGTGGCGGTCGTCGGCATCCCGGACGGCCGCCTCGGCGAGGTCGGCAAGGCGTACGCGGTCCGGCGCCCCGGGGCGACCCTGACGGCGGACGACCTGATCGCGTGGTCCCGCCGCGAGATGGCCAACTACAAGGTCCCGCGCGAGGTCGAATTCGTGACCGGCCTGCCGCGCAACGCCAGCGGGAAGGTGGTGAAGGGGGAGCTGCGGGGGAGGGGGTAGTGGGGGTAATCGGTCCGCGAACTCGGCATTGGCTGGCATGGTGGACGGTATGGCAGCCAAGAAGTACAGCGTGACGCTCCCGGAGGAGCTGGCCGAGGAGATCCTTCGCGAGGTCGGCCCCGGTGGCTTCGGCGCGTACCTCACCGCAGCTGTGGAGCGCAGGTGGGAAAGCGAGAGGGAGCGCTACCGGGAGCGCGACCGGGAGCGCGAAAGGCTGGGTGAGCTGGTGGCGTGGATGGAGAAGCAGGGCGGGCCGGTCACTGAGGCCGAGATGGCCGCGGCCCAGGCCGAGCGACGTGAGGTGGAGCGCCACTTCGCCGCGCAGTCAGGCGAAGCCGCTGGTCAGCGAGGTGCTTCGTGAGGGGCGGGACCACCCTGAAAAAGCTCTGCGCGCCTCGCGTACTGACGAGGTCCGTCTGACGTCCTGGGGTGGGGGACGCGGTGTGGCGTGCCGCATCCCCCACGGTCGGCGCGGGACGTCAGCTCGCGCGGGACTCCAGCGGGGCCGAGGTGATGTGGCCGTTGTCCGGGACCACCTTGGCGGCCTGGACCTGGGCGGTCGACGGGGCGGTGCCCGTCACGTGACCGTTGGCCAGGGCCGGTGTCGCGGAGGCCGCGGCGGTGGCTATCACCAGGGCGGCGGTGGCGAACAGCTTCTTCTTCAGTGTCATGGCAGCTCTTTCGTTACGGGAGTGTCGGACGATGGGTGCGCACATACGGCAGCGGCCGTGGTGGCTCCCCCTCCGGGCCACCACGGCCACTGTTCCCCCGGTTCCCCCGTGCCCCGTCGTGCAGGTCTCAGATCACGCGGTCTTGTCGGTGATGTGTGCGTTGTCGGGCTTCACCGTGGTCGGCTTGTCGGTGATGTGCGCGTTCGCGGGCTTCGCGACGGTGGGCTTGTCCGTGATGTGCGCGTTGTCCGGGTCGACGGCGGCGTCGCTCTGCGGCTCTGCGGTCATGGTGGTCAACTCCCCTGTTAGTGAATCCGTGGTGCTGAAGCCCGTCCGGCTGCTCCCCCGAGCGCGGCCGGACGGACGTTCCGCAGGCCGCTCACCTTAGTTCGCCGGTGCGGGGCCCTCCTGACGGCCGCCTGCCCCCCGACACGACGGCTCGTCGTGGAATGAGAATGTCGGGTCGCGATAAACAAACGATGAACGCCCGCTAGGGGGCCGGGCGGCCCCTTCCCGCCCCGGAACGCGCCTGCTCCTGACGGGAACATCCGCTCCGGAAACCGGAACGCATTTGCCGGTCCCCGGTGCGGAACGTACCCGCTCACCGGCCGCGACGCGTCCTTCTCCGCCGCCCTCGAAGCGCGTCCGTCCCCGCCCCGGATCGTGTCCGCCCGAGCCCCTCGAAGCGCTTCCGTCTCCGCCCCGGAGCGCATCCGCCACTGCCCCGAAGCCCGAAGCCCGAAGCCCGAAGCCCGAAGCGCGAAGCCCGAAGCCCGAAGCCCGAAGCGCGGTCCGCCTCCGCCCCGCTCTCAGGCCGCCGCCACCGGTGTCAGCAGTTCGCGTACCCCGTCCGCCTCCTGCGAGCCCAGCTCCTCGTAGATGGCCAGCGCCTCCAGCCAGCAGACCCGGGCGCGGCCCGACTGCCCTATGCCGGACAGGGCCCGGCCCAGCACGGTCAGGACGTTGCCGCGCCGCCAGTCGCCGCCGATGCCGCGCAGGACGGTCAGCGCCATCTCCGCCCCGGCCGCCGCCTGGGCGCAGCGGCCCGCCGCGATGTCGACCTCGGCGAGCCGGAAGAGCGCCATGCCCTCCCAGAGCCGCTGCCGGCTGTCGCGGAACACCTCAAGGGCCTCCGTCAGCCGCTCGGCGGCTGCGGTGAGCTGTCCGTCCTCGGTCAGCGCCAGCCCCAGCGCGTAGCGGCCGTTGGCCCCCTTGAGGGCGTGGCCCATGCGGTCGTACATCTCCGTGCCCTGCCGGGAGAGCGCCACCGCCTCGGGGACGTCACCGGTGACGAGGTGGAGCCGCGACAGGTTGCACAGCGCGCTCGCCTCGCCCGCCATGTCCTCGCAGTCGCGGAACCCCTCGACGGCGCGGGTCAGTTGCTCCGTCGCGCTGTCGAACCGGCCCTGGTAGAAGTCCATGATGCCGAGCAGATTGGCCGCCCAGCACCCGGACAGCCGGTCCCCGGTCCTTACGGCCAGCCGGTCGGCCTCGCCCGCGTCCTGCCCGGCCAGTTCGAACCGGCCCGACACATGGTGCACATAGGTCAGCGTGAGGGCGGCCCGCCCCTCGGCCCGCTCGTCCCGCGCGGCGCGCGCCGCGTCCCGCAGCAGACCGGCCGCGTAGCTGTACTCCTTCGAGTTCGCCCCCGACTCCGCCAGATCCAGTGCCGCCCACAGCAGGTCCACCGCCCGCCGCAGGGTGCCGGTCCCGGTGGCCGACTGGCGTACGCACGCCAGCAGCGACATCGCCTCCGCGTACAGCCAGTCCTGGGCGTCGTGCCGGTCGGTGAAGACCAGCCCCTCGTACGTGGTCGGCTCCAGGTGGTCCACCAGCCGGTCGCCCGGGCGCTCGATCGCGTACACCCGGGCCGCCGTCGCCAGATAGAAGTCGAGCAGCCGCGAGAGGGCCAGCTCCCTTTCCACCGGGGGCTGTTCGTCGCGCTCGGCGCAGGAACGCGCGTAGAGGCGGACCAGATCGTGGTAGCGGTACCGGCCGGGCGCCGCCGACTCCAGGAGCGAGGTGTCGACCAGCGATTCGAGCAGGTCCTCCGCCTCCCGGGCCGGCATGTTCAGTACGGCGGCTGCCGCGGCCAGCGAGAGGTCCGGGCCCTCCGCGAGACCGAGCAGCCGGAACGCCCTTGCCTGCTGGGGTTCCAGCTGCCCGTACCCCAGCTCGAAGGTGGCCTTCACCGCCAGGTCTCCCGCCTGGAGTTCGTCCAGGCGCCGCCGCTCGTCGGCGAGCTTCGCGGCGAGCACCGAGACCGTCCAGGTGCGGCGGGCCGCCAGGCGCGAGGCCGCGATACGGATCGCCAGCGGCAGGAAACCGCAGGCCGCCACCACGTCGAGCGACGCCTTGCGTTCACTGCCGACCCGCTCCTCGCCGACGATCTTCGTGAAGAGCTGGAGCGCCTCCTCGGGCGACATCACATCGAGGTCCACCAGATGCGCGCCCGCCAGATCGACCATCCGGGCGCGGCTGGTGACCAGGGCGGCCGAGCCCGCTGTGCCGGGCAGCAGCGGGCGGATCTGCGCGGCGTCCCGCGCGTTGTCGAGCAGTACCAGGACCCGGCGGCCGTCGAGCGTCGTCCGGTAGAGCGCCGCGCGTTCGTCGAGCGAGTCGGGGATGGCCGAGTCCGCCGCCCCGAGGGCGCGCAAAAACGCGCCGAGCACGGTCTCCGGCTCCGCGGCCCGTGCCCCCGCGCCCTGGAGGTCCACATACAGCTGCCCGTCCGGGAAGTGCGGCCGGGCCGCGTGCGCCACATGCACCGCGAGCGTCGTCTTGCCCACCCCGCCGATCCCGGCCAGCGCCGAGACGGCCATCACCGAACCCTCGGCGGTGGCCAGCCGGTCACCCAGCTCCCGTACGAAGGCGTCCCGGCCGGTGAAGTCCGGCACGGTCGCGGGCAGTTGCGCAGGCCGGGCGGCGCTGGGGGCGGGCGGCGCGGACTCCTCGGCCGGCCGGGCCAGCTCCGCGTCCGCCTGGAGGATCCGCTGCTGGAGCCTGGCCAGTTCGGGCCGGGGGTCCACCCCCAGCTCGTCGGCGAGCAGCTTGCGGGTGTCGGCGTACACGGCGAGCGCCTCCGCCTGCCGCCCGCTGCGGTACAGCGCCAGCATCAGCAGCTCGCGCAGCCGCTCCCGCAGCGGATGGTCGGCGGTCAGCGAGGTCAGCTCGGATACCGCCTCCGCGTGGCAGCCGACCTCCAGGTCCATGTCGAGCCGTGACTCGGTCAGCTGGAGCCGCCACTCGTCGAGGGCGGCCCGCTGGGTCTCGGCGTACGGCCCGGGGACGTTCGCCAGGGGTTCGCCGTCCCAGAGCGCGAGCGCCTCGTCGATCAGGGCGCGCGCCGTGGCGCGGTCGCCCGTACCGGCGGCCTTCTCGGCGTTCGCGGCCAGTTGCTGTGCCCGGTGCAGGTCGACCGATTCGGCCCCCGTGCGGATCGCGTAACCGCCCGACTCGCTGACCAGGACCCCGGGGTCCAGGACCTTGCGCAGCCTGGAGGCGTACGTCCGTACCGCGGCCAGCGCCTGCGACGGCGGGTCCTCGCCCCAGATCGCGTCGATCAGCTCGCCCGCGGTGGCCGTGCGTCCGTCGCGGGTCAGCAGCGCGGCCAGCAGTGCGCGCTGCTGCGGCGATCCGGGCGGCAGCGCCTCCCCGTCGCGCCAGGCGCGCACGGGTCCGAGCACGCTGAACGTGAGCCCACCGCCCCGGCTCTGCTGCGGAGTCCGCTGCCCCGGTACGCGCGGCCCGCTGTCACGGTCCATAGCTGCCCTGCCTCCTGCCGTGCCTGCTGCCGTGTTGCCGTGTCTGCTCTGCCGTGTCTGCCGCTTCGGGGCGGTGCCCGGTTCGCGGCCCTCCGCTCCCCTGGCCCCTGCCCAGGCCAGTTTGCCTTGCTCATGGCGAGTACGTCAGCTCTGGGGGTGCCTCTCCACAAGCTCTCCGCCAACCGGCGCGCCGGTCCGTTGCCGCATCTTTCCGCAGGGAGAGCCGTACCAGTAGCTGACGGTTCGTCAGATCAGCGCTACGGTGGAGAACATGGAGACATTCCCGAAGATCATCTCGGTGGACGACCACACGGTGGAACCTCCCCATGTCTGGCAGGACCGGCTCCCGTCCAAATACCGGGACACCGGCCCGCGTATCGTCCGCGCCCCTCTCAAGTCCATGTCCTTCCTGGGCGGCAAGTTCGCCCCGGTCATGGGCGCCAAGGGCGACGAAGGGCCGATCGGCGACTGGTGGATCTACGAGGACCTGCACCGGCCGCTGACCCGCCTGGACACGGCGGTCGGCTACGACAGGGACGACATCAAACTCGAAGTCATCACCTACGAACAGATGCGGCCCGGCTCCTTCTCGGTGCCCGACCGCCTCGCCGACATGGACGTCAACCACGTCCAGTCCGCGCTCTGTTTCCCGACCTTCCCGCGGTTCTGCGGCCAGACCTTCACCGAGGCGGCCGACCGCGAACTCGCGCTGCTGTCCGTGCGCGCGTACAACGACTGGATGGTGGAGGAGTGGTGCGGCCCCGAGGCGCACGGCCGCCTCATCCCGCTGCCGATCATCCCGCTCTGGGACGCACGGCTCGCCGCCGACGAGGTCCGGCGCAACGCGGCGCGCGGAGTGCGCGCGGTCGCGTTCTCGGAGATACCCCCGCACCTGGGCCTGCCGTCCATCCACACCGACGAGTGGGACCCGTTCCTCGCCGCGTGCGACGAGACCGGCACGGTCATCGGGATGCACATCGGCTCGTCGTCGAAGATGCCGTCCACATCGGCCGACGCCCCGCCCGCCGTCGGCTCCACCATCACCTTCGCCAACTGCTGCTACTCGATGGTCGACTGGCTGATGAGCGGCAAGTTCGAGCGCTTCCCGAACCTGAAGATCATGTACGCGGAGGGCCAGATCGGCTGGATCCCGTACATCCTGGAGCGCGCGGACGTGGTCTGGGAGGAGAACCGCGGCTGGGGCGGGGTGGCGGACAAGGTCCTGCGGCCGCCGTCCGAACTGTTCACCGACCACGTCTACGGCTGCTTCTTCGACGACGCCTTCGGGCTGAAGAACCTCGACTCGATCGGTGTGGGCAACGTCCTGTACGAGACGGACTACCCGCACTCCGACTCCACCTGGCCCAAGTCCCGCGAGGTCGGCGAGACGCAGATGGGGCACCTCGCTCCCGACGTCATCGACCGCATCGTGCGCGGCAACGCGATCGAGCTGCTGGGCCTCACGGAGGACGGTCTCTGGGCGGGGTGACCTGTCCTGTCCGGCATGAGCACCGGAGCGTGCGAGGTCCTGTTATCTCGGTCCACTTTCCGTAGGGCACACAGGAGGAGTCCCACCCATGCCACGGGTCTTTCCCGAAGGGCAGCTCGTCTACGGGATGCAGCTGCCCGTCCAGTCCCAGAGCACCATCTACGCGGAGGAGTGGGAGGCCGCCGCCACCCCGCACGACCTGGCGGAGATCGCCCGCACCGCCGACCGCACCGGCTTCGCCTACATCGCGGGCTGCGACCACGTGGCCATCCCCCGGCGGCTCGCCGACGCCATGGGCACCATCTGGTACGACCCGGTCGCCACCCTCGGCTTCCTGGCCGGGATCACCCGGCGGGTACGGCTGATGAGCCATGTCGCCGTACTCGGGCTTCGCCACCCGCTGCTCAACGCCAAGCAGTACGCGACCCTGGACCACCTCAGCGACGGCCGGCTGATCCTGGGTGTCGGGGCGGGGCACGTACCGGAGGAGTTCGAGGCGGTGGGGGCGGACTTCCCGGGGCGCGGTTCCGTACTGAACGAGTCCATCGACGCGCTCCGGGCCGCGCTCGGCCCCGATGAGTACCCCGAACACCACGGCGAGCTGTACGAGTTCGAGGACCTCGCCCAGCTGCCACGCCCGGTGCAGCGCCGGGTGCCGGTGTGGGTCGGCGGATCGTCGCCCGCTGCCGTGCGCCGGGCCGCCGAACGGGGGGACGGCTGGCTGCCGCAGGGCGACCCGCGCGAGCGGCTGCCCGAGCAGATCGCCCGGCTCAGGGCGCTCAGGGAGGCGGCCGGGGTGACGGAACCGATCGAGATCGGTGCCATCACCGAGCCGCTGTACGTCGGTGAGCCCGGCCGTCCGGTCGGCCGCCGGACCCTGACCGGCAAGCCGGAGGCCATCGCCGAGTCGCTGCGGGAGTACGCGGCGATGGGCGTCGACCAGATCCAGGTGCGGTTCCGCAGCCGCAGCCGGACCGAACTGACCGACCAGATGGCGGCCTTCGCCGCCGACGTCGCCCCGCACCTCAACCCGTAGCCCCCGACAGCCGGGACCCCCGACAACCAGCAGCCCCCGACAACCAGCAGCCCCCGATCGGCAGTCCGCACCTCGACCAGAGCAGGGAGAGCGGTATGGGCACAATCGACGGACGGGTCGTCGTCATCACCGGCGCGGCACGCGGCCAGGGAGAACAGGAGGCGCGGCTCTTCGTCGCCGAGGGGGCGAAGGTCCTGCTCGGGGACGTCCTGGACGAGCAGGGCGCGGCGCTCGCCGAGGAGCTGGGGGAGTCCGCCGCCTATGTACGGCTGGACGTGACCCGCGAGGAGGACTGGAGCGCGGCCGTCCAGGTCGCCAGGGAGACCTTCGGGAAGATCGACGGCCTGGTCAACAACGCCGGCATCCTGCGCTTCAACGAACTGGTGACGACCCCGCTGGAGGAGTTCCAGCAGGTCGTGCAGGTCAACCAGGTGGGCGCCTTCCTCGGTATCCGGACGGTCGCCCCGGAGATCGAGGCGGCGGGCGGCGGGACCATCGTCAACACCGCCTCGTACACCGCGCTCACCGGGATGGCGTTCGTCGGCTCGTACGCCGCGACCAAGGCCGCCATCGTCGGGCTGACCCGGGTGGCCGCGATGGAGCTGGCCGCGAAGGGTATCCGGGTCAACGCGATGTGCCCCGGCGCCATCGACACCCCCATGAGCAACCCCGCCCAGCTGGACCCGGACGCGGATCCGGCGGAGTCGTCGGCGGCCCTGGACGAGCTCTACCGGAAGCTGGTGCCGCTCGGGCGGGTCGGCAGGCCCGACGAGGTCGCCAGACTGGCGCTCTTCCTCTCGGGCGACGACTCCTCGTACATCACCGGGCAGCCCTTCGTCATCGACGGCGGATGGCTGGCCGGGGTCAGCGTCTTCTGACGCACACTCCGCGGGCGAAAGGCACGTCTGACTACCAGTCAGCTATTGACGCTCCCCGTGCGCGGTGCCACAGTCGACTCCACCGCGATCTGACGGTGTGTCAGAAAAGCGGTCAGAGACCTAGGGACGGTGAACCCCTTTGGAATTCGGGCTCTTTGTACAGGGATACGTACCGAAGCAGCGCGCCCAGGCCGATCCCGAGGCCGAGCACAAGGCGCTCATGGAGGAGACCGAGTACGTCATCCAGGCGGACAAGTCCCACTTCAAGTACGCCTGGGCCTCCGAGCACCACTTCCTGGAGGAGTACTCGCATCTCTCCGCCAACGACGTGTTCCTCGGCTACCTCGCCCACGCCACGGACCGTATCCACCTCGGATCGGGCATCTTCAACCCGTTGGCGCCGGTCAACCACCCCGTGAAGGTCGCCGAGAAGGTGGCCATGATGGACCACCTCTCGGAGGGCCGCTTCGAGTTTGGCTCGGGGCGCGGGGCGGGCAGCCACGAGATCCTCGGGTTCATGCCGGGCATCACGGACATGAACCACACCAAGGAGATCTGGGAGGAGACGATCGCCGAGTTTCCCCGGATGTGGCTCCAGGACGAGTACGTCGGCTTCCAGGGCAAGCACTGGTCGCTGCCGCCGCGCAAGGTCCTGCCCAAGCCGTACGGGAAGGCGCACCCGGCCATGTGGTACGCCGCCGGGTCCCCCGCCTCGTACGCCATGGCCGGCAAGAAGGGCCTCGGGGTGCTGGGGTTCAGCGTCCAGAAGGTCGGGGACATGGAGTGGGTCGTCGAGTCGTACAAGAACGCGGTGAAGGAGGCCGAGCCGATCGGCGCCTTCGTCAACGACAACGTCATGGTGACCTCGACCGCGATCTGTGCCGAGACCCATGACAAGGCGGTCGAGATCGCCGTCAGCGGCGGTCTGAACTACCTCCAGTCGCTGCTGTTCCGCTATCACGACACGTTCCCCAGGCCGGACGGCATCCCGGAGTGGCCCGAGCTGCTGCCCGAGTACAGCAAGGAGATCATCGAGCTGCTCATCGCGGAGGAGCTGATGATCTGCGGTGACCCCGGCGAGGTGCTCCAGCAGTGCAAGCGGTGGGAGCAGGCGGGGGCGGACCAGTTGTCGTTCGGGCTGCCGATCGGGATCTCGCCCGAGGACACGCTCAACACCATCAAGCTCATCGGTGAGCACGTCATCCCGCAGATCGACACGGATCCGGTCCACCGGACGACCCGCTTCCGGCAGGCGGGGGAGTAGGGGCCGTCACCTCGGGGCGGACGGTGGCACCATCCCGGACGACCGCCGTCCGGTTCCGGCCGGTGCGTACGGGGAGCGGCCTTCCCGTACCCACCGGCCGGAACCATGCCCCCAGTACTGCGAGCCCGGCGGGCCCACCACCGGCCGGAAGAACCAAGAGTTCGAGCCCGGCGGGCCCCACCCCGACCAGAAGAACCAAGAGAAGGGACCAGACCACATGCTCGACCACCTCATCCGCGGAGCGACCGTCGTGGACGGCACCGGTGCCCCCTCCTACGTCGCAGACCTGGGGATCCGCGACGGCCGCATAGCCGTGATCGCGAAACCCGGCACCGTCACCGAGCAGGCCACCACCACCGAGGACGCGACCGGACTCGTCCTGGCCCCCGGCTTCGTGGACCCGCACACCCACTACGACGCACAGCTCTTCTGGGACCCGTACGCGACCCCGTCCATGAACCACGGAGTGACCACCGTCGCGGGCGGCAACTGCGGCTTCACCCTCGCCCCGCTCAACCCGGACCACCCCGGCGACGCCGACTACACCCGCCGCATGATGTCCAAGGTCGAAGGCATGTCGCTGGTGGCGCTCGAAGAGGGCGCCCCCTGGAACTGGTCGACCTTCGCGGAGTACCTGGACGCCCTGGACGGCCGTACCGCCGTCAACGCCGGTTTCATGGTGGGCCACTGCGCCCTGCGCCGCCACGTCATGGGCGCAGACGCGATCGGCGGGCAGCCCACCGGGGAACAGCTCGCCGAGATGCTGCGGCTTTTCCACGAGGCGATGGACGCCGGCGCCTGGGGGTTCTCCACCACCCAGTCGTCCACCCACTCCGACGGCGACGGCGAACCCGTCGCCTCCCGGCACGCGGGCCCCGCCGAACTGCTCGCCCTCTCCAAGGCCGTCGGCGAGCACGAGGGCACCCAGATCGAGGCCATCGTCGCGGGCTGCCTCGACCAGTTCAGCGACGAGGAGGTCGACCTCTTCGTCGGGATGAGCGCCGCGGCGGGCCGCCCGCTCAACTGGAACGTCCTGACCATCGACGCCGCCGTGCCCGAACGCGTACCGCGCCAGCTCAGCGCCAGCGACCGCGCCCGCAAGGAGGGCGGCCGGATCGTCGCCCTGACGATGCCCATCCTGACCCCGATGAACATGTCGCTCGGCACGTTCTGCGCGCTGAACCTCATCCCCGGCTGGGGCGACATCCTCGGCCTTCCGGTGCCCGAGCGGATCGCGAAGCTGCGCGACCCCGACGTACGGACGGAGATGCTGCGGCGCGCCAACAGCAAGGAGGCGGGCGTCTTCCGACGGCTCGTCAACTTCGGTCGGTACGTCATCGGCGACACCTACTCCGAGGCCAACGAGGGGCTCAGCGGCCGGGTGGTGAAGGACATCGCGGCCGAGCGCGGGCAGGAGCCGTTCCACTGCCTGGTGGAGATCTGCGCCCACGACGAACTGCGCACCGTGCTCTGGCCGATGCCCACCGACAACGACCCGGAATCCTGGGAGCTGCGGCGCAGGACCTGGGAGCACGAGGACGTGATGCTGGGCGGCTCCGACGCGGGCGCCCATCTGGACCGGATGTGCGGGGCCCCGTACACGACGCGGTTCATCGGCGACTGCCTGCGCGGCCGCAAACTGGTCGGCCTGGAAGCGGCCGTGAAGATGCTGACCGACGACCCCGCCCAGCTCTTCGGGCTGCGCGAACGCGGCCGGATCGAGAAGGGCTTCCACGCCGACCTGGTGCTCTTCGACCCGGAGCGGATCGCGGCGGGCCCGGCGACGCTCGTGCACGACCTGCCGGGCGACAGCCCCCGCCTCGACTCACGGGCGATCGGCATCGTGTCGGTACGGGTCAATGGCGTGGAGACCATCCGGGACGACGAGATCACCGGCGCCGTACCGGGCACGGTGCTGCGGTCGGGCCGCGACACCAGGACGGTGGCGACCCGTTGACCGCGGACCGGCAGCAGGGGCGGGGAGTGGACGGAAACCAGGGCCTGTTCATCGACGGCGAGTGGGTCGCGCCGGACGGCGGGCACTACGACGTGATCAACCCGGCCACCGAGGAGAGCGTGGGCCCCGCGCCCGAGGCGAGCCGCGCCCAGGTGTACGAGGCGGCAGCCGCCGCCCGCGCGGCCTTCGACGGCTGGTCACGGACGCCGCCGGAGGAGCGCGCCGCGATCCTCGGCCGCGCCGCCGACCTCATGCAGCGCGACTTCCTGCCGTACGCGGCGCTCGCCCAGGCGGAGAGCGGCGCCACCACCGGCACCGCCCGCGGTATGCAGGTCGGGGTGGGGGTGGCGCGCTTCCGGCGCTATGCGAAGGGCGCGCTCGAACCGGTCGAGCAGGGTCTGCCCCCGCAGATCAACGAGGCGGGCCTGATGGGCAGGGCCGGTGTCTTCGGCGCGCTCGCGGCCCGCCGCCCGGTGGGCGTGGTCACCTGCATCACCTCGTACAACAACCCCTGGGCGAACCCCGCGGGCAAGGTCGCGCCCGCGCTCGCCATGGGGAACACCGTGCTCGTGAAGCCCGCCCCGCAGGACCCCCTCTCGGTCTTCCGGATGGCGGAGGCACTGGCGGAGGCGGGAGTTCCGCGCGGGGTCGTGAACGTGGTGAGCGGTACGCGTACGGAGGTGGGCGAGGCGGCCGTCGACTCGCCGGACGTCGACATGGTCAGCTTCACCGGCTCCACGGCCGTCGGCCGGCGCATCGCGGAGGTCTGCGGCCGCGGCATGAAACGGCAGCTGATGGAGCTGGGCGGCAAGGGCGCGGCGCTGGTCTTCGACGACGCCGACCTGGAGTCGGCGGTGGCCGGGATCGGCACCACCTTCTCCTTCTACAGCGGCCAGATCTGTACGGCGCCCACCCGGGTCCTGGCCCAGCGCGGCATCCACGACCAGCTGGTCGCCCAACTGACGTCGTACATGGCTCACTTGAAGATCGGCGATCCCACCGAGCGGTCCACGGTGGTCGGCCCGGTGATCTCGGCGGCCCACCGGGACCGGATCGAGTCGTACGTCGAACTCGGCCGGAAGGAGGGCGCGACGGTCGTCGCGGGCGGCGAACGCCCCGCGTGCGAGAAGGGTTTCTACGCCGCGCCGACCTTGCTGGCCGACTGCACCAACGACATGCGGGTCGTCCGCGAGGAGATCTTCGGCCCGGTCGTCGTGGTCGTCCCCTTCGACGACGAGGAGGAGGGCATCGCCCTGGCCAACGACAGCGATTACGGCCTGCTCGACTACGTCTGGTCGGGCGATGTGGCGAGAGCCTTCCGGGTGGCGGCCCGGCTGCGCGCCGGCGGGGTCGGGGTGAACACCATCGGCCGGAACATGGAGGCACCGTTCGGCGGCTTCAAACAGAGCGGCGTGGGCCGTGACGTGGGCTCGTACGCCCTGCACGCGTACAGCGAGACACAGTCGATCGTCTGGCCGGGGTGAGTACGAGTACGCCGTCCGGCCGGGGTGGGAAGGCGTGGCGTACCGCCGTCCGGCCGGGGTGGGAACACGTACCGCCCATGACGCGGTTCACGTGCGGGTGCACCACGTCTCCTGGAGCGCGGAGGTGATGTCGTCCCG
This sequence comes from Streptomyces sp. NPDC059398, assembly GCF_042751845.1. Taxonomy (NCBI): domain Bacteria; kingdom Bacillati; phylum Actinomycetota; class Actinomycetes; order Kitasatosporales; family Streptomycetaceae; genus Streptomyces; species Streptomyces sp. NPDC059398. Next base: position 103,453 of record NZ_JBHYWP010000004.1, read on the forward strand.
GGTCCGGGCGGAGAGCCTTTGACTGGTGGCCAGGCTCAGCGGGATCGCCGGAAGAGGCGGGAGGTCTTCGACGCGCCGCAGGCCCGGCTCCTGGTCCCGGTCCCGGCCCCGGTCCTGGTCCCGGCCCCGTGTCCGGGGGAGGGCGGTGACACCGCCGGTGGTCCTGACGGCGGCGACCAGGCTGATGAGATCGATGCATTCGCGGACCAGCGGCCGCCTGCCCGCTGCCGCCCCGGAGGCGAGAATGCGCTCCCGGATGGCGCAGGGGGCGGTGAAGGCGATGAGCTTGTCCGTCTCGGGCGCCCGGTCGGCGGGACCGAGCCAGGTCAGGGGGAGGTCGGCGATGTGCCGGCTGCCGTGGCCGAGATCGCCGATCCCGAGCGCGACGTCCGCTGAATGGTCGTGCACCGATTCGCGCACCCGTGCGCTGCGGCGGAACTGGAACCGGACGGCCCGGTCCGGGTAGTCGCGGGAGAGCACCTGGACGACAGCACGGAGCAGCGGTTCGGTGGCGTACTCGGTGGAGACGACCACGAGATCCCCGGTGCCGGGTCCCAGCAGACGGCTGAGCGCGTCGTCGTGCTCGCCGAGCAGCCGGTATGCCTCGCGCAGCAGGTCCTCGCCGCGGGAGGTGAAGGCGATACCGCGACCCTGGCGCCCCACGACGGGGAACCCCAGCTCTGCTTCCAGGCGGCGCAGATGTCCACTGACGGCCGGCTGCGAAAGGTGCAGGGCTCCGGCGGCCCTGCGTACTCCGCCGAAGGAGGCCACTGTGACCAGGCTGCGCAGGCAGGTGATGTCGAGGGTCGTCATGTTCCCATGGTGGCCGTGACCGGCCGCGGGCAGAGTTCTGATCGCGATTCGTGATCGGTCACGCAGGTGCAGGTGGGGTGGTGCTGGGCTCGGTGTCATGAACCAGCGCCTTCTTCCCGCCGTGACCGTCCTTCTCTACGCCGTGAGTTACCCACTCGGGGCGCTCACCCTCGACGCCATCACCCCGTTTCTGCTGATCCTGCTCCGCTTCGTGCTCAGCGCCGGGCTGATGTGGGCCGTCGTGGCCGTCCGGCGTATCCCCCTCCCACGCGGGCGGATGCTCGCCCGGACCGTCGCCGGCGGGGTGCTGGTGCACGGGGTGCAGTTCCTGGGGCTGTACTGGGGCATGGCGCACGGCGTCAGCGCCGGTATCGCGTCCCTGGTGATCGCCATGAACCCGGTCGCCACCGCCGTACTCGCCCGGCTTCTGCTGCACCAGCGGGAGAACCGGTGGGGACTGCTCGCGCTCGGCTGCGGTGCGGTGGGCGTGGTCGCGGCCTGCCTGCCCCGGCTGCTGTCCGACCCGGCCGTGGGCCCTGGACTGATCACCGTCCTCGTCGCCCTGGGCGGTCTCTCCGCGGGCTCCCTCCTCCAGGGAAGGCGACTGCGCGGGGTGGACCCCTTCGTGTTCACCGCCATCGGCGTCACCGGCTCGATCCCGCCGGCCGGCGCCCTCGCCCTCACCACCGCGCAGCACGTCTCCGACCCGGTGCGGGCCGTCGTCCTGCTGGTCATCCTGGTCCTCACCAGTGCGCTTGCCATGGTCTGCTACGCGGCCTGCGTCCGGCGCACGGGAGCCAGAGAAGCCTCGGTGCTGTTCGCCCTGATCCCCGCCGCCGCGGTGGTCGCGGCCTGGCTCCTCCAGGGCACGCCCCTCGACATGACCACAGCGATCGCCCTCGGCTGCGGCGCGCTCGCCTGCACCGCCCAGACCAGGGCAGGACGCACCGTGCCTGCGGCGCCGAGTTCTCCAGCCACGCACACGCGGGACTGGCCGCTCCGCCAACAGGGCAGCCCTGAGGCGCGTTGACAGCGAGTATCCACCAGTGAACCCTTTGGTGATCTGGATCACGTTTGGACGACTTTCGCACAAGAATCCCATGCCTGGGAGTCCCAGTTTTGTGTTCAATCGCCCCATTCAGGGTGCTTCCATTTTTATCACTCGATGTTTATTGTCTTGACTGGATTGCCCGTATGCCTTCATGAGTGACCGGTAAAGGTGTGGTTGGTAGTTCAACAATTGGATCACGGCGGCGGTTTTGCGCAGTAAAATTGCACGGCGGATATTTACGACTTGTGGGGCGCTTGCCGTGGCGTCGACGTCGGTCGTCGGGGTCTCTGCGGTATCGGCCGGAACGGCGTACGGTGCGGATGCCTGCACCGTGAAGTCGACACAGCATGTAGTGAAGAATTTCTACCGTGGCCCAAGGGTTGTCCCTTTGCGGTGTGGAACTTCCACGTGGGGGTACCGTCATCTGCAGCCGAAGCATGGTTACAACAGTGCGATGATCGCTAATACCGTTTCGCGTGGCGGTGAAAAGTTCGGCTTCTACTACCTCAACCTGACTCAGTGCCCGCCGATGAAATACAAGGTGGTTTTCAACCCTGGCGGAATCGGAGGATCCGGCCCCGGCCCTCAGAGCGTCATAACGGCCTATTACGAGGCTGGACATCAAAGCGTGGCGGCCTCCTGCTAGCCTCTCGGTATGATGACAGAGGTCCCTGCGGGTCTACGCTCACTTCTCGAAACGCCATTCGGGGTACCAGGGTTCTCCGATTTCCAAATTCGCGTGACCGGGTTTGACGTATCTGAGGGTGAGCTTCGGTTGACGATGGCCATCTCTGTGCGCCATGTACACCCGGCGGAGGAATGGGAATTGCAGGTTGGTTTCCCTGGGGAAGACGCGGAATCGGCGTCACCGTCCTCACCTCATTCGAGCTACGAATGGTTCACGCTTATGGTGAGGGAGAATGTTATCGAGTGGTGGAGCACGAGAGAGGAAGAGCCGAATATTCTTTTCGCTCGGCGGATCGGGTGACTGCGGCGTCTGAAAAATACGTGATGAGGATCTGCATGACGCTCCTGCGCTTCGGGACCCCGGTCGCCCAAGGGAATCAAGCTGTGAGTCTGGCGAAGAGCTTTTCGAGGCTGCGGCACGCGATTTCGATCGACCTGTGTGAGTGCGAAATCGACCTGTCTATGACACTCCGTGGCCTGGCTCTCCTCCGTCCCGGCTGGAAGGCAGCCCCCTCACCGTCCCAGAAACACCGGATTGGTCAGCGCCGTCAGTGCTCCTGGCAGCCCCGCAGTCGTCGGGGTGTGCCGGATCTCGGCGCGTACGTAGGCGGCGTACGCGGGTGTGGTGTGCCATTCCGCTGTGCCTGTGCCGGACTTGGGCAGGGGGGTGGAGTACAGCGTGCCCTGGTCCGTGACGAAGTTCGCTGTGCAGCCGGGGGCGCCCGTGACGTCGAGGCGTACCGTCACCGGGGTTTCGGGGGCCACCCGGAGGCGGTCGCCGATGCCCGCGTGGGCGGCGCGGCCGCCTGTGGCGCCGAAGGTGAGGGAGACCGCTGAGGACTCGGTGATGTATGAATGGCCCGCGCGGATGCCCGTCAGGATCGCGTCCCTGCTGAGTTCGTCGGCCAGGACGACCGTCTGCGGGGTGCCGATCCGGTCGGGGTCCTTGTGGGCGTCGCTGTTGCCCATCGCCGGGGTCCAGTTCCGGCCGTTGCTGACCAGGGTGTTGTCCCAGTCCGCCACCGACACCTCGTCGTCCAGGGTGTAGGGCCCGTTCCACACCTCCACCGCGTCCGCCTCGCCGAAGCCGCCTACGAGGAGGGCGATACCGTCCCGACCCGCAGATACTTCGCGAACTTGATACCGGTGAGGGGTGCGTAGGAGCCCGTGGTGTCGCCCGGCGGCTTCGATCCGTACTCGGACATGAAGCTGAACTCGTCGGCGTTCTTGACGTCGAAAGCGCCGTACTCCTGCAGTGCCTTGGCGACCATCCGCTCGTACGGCTTGAGCGTGGTGTCGGCGTCGATGTCGTACGCGGGGTCGAGCCAGATGAACTGCCCCTCGCGCCAACGGCCCTTCTCCCGGCCGTCGCTGCCCACCGCAGGGAGGACGTACTGACCGTTGTTGTCCGGGGCGCCGAAGCTCAGGGCGTGAGCGATACGGCCGGCCTTCCAGTCCGCGCGGGTGATCATTCCCGCGAGCCGGGACAGACCGCTGCCGGTGGCCTGGCCCGTGCGGACGACGGATTTGTGGCGGCTGTCGGACACGGCCCCCCACTCGCAACTCGGCCTGCCACCCTGCACCTTGATCCGCCAGCACTCCACGGCCCGCCCGTCCGGTGCGATCACCACCGTCCATTCGCGCTTCGGCGCCTTCCACGACGCGTCCCAGGGGAAGCCGATGCCCTTGAACGGGTCGGGCCCCCAGCTGCCGACGTGCTCGCGCGGGGTGATCTCGTAGGCCGGGGTGCTGGAGGTGGCCCGGTACACCGGAAGACCGGCGGTACCGGTGGACAACCGCGCCCGGCCCGGAGCGAGCAGTTCGCCAGCCAACGCCGCTGAATCCGCATCAAGTTGATGAGGCGGATGCAGCTGATTGAAGACGTCGCCATCGGCGAAGAAGCGGGAGGCGGCGGCAGCTCCCGAGGGCGGCGGCCTGTGCCCCGGCCGATTCGCGAGCACGACCCCGGCGACCACCAGCACCAGCGCGCCGGCACCGGCAGCGGCAACGGCCCCCCACCGCCGCCCCGGCCCCGGTGGCGGCGGTGGCATCGGTGGGGTGACGCCCTCGGACCTCGCTGCCCGCCACCGCCGTTCCCACTCCGCGCGGTCCCCGTCGCAGGCTTCGGCGTAGGCCAGGGCGACGTCCAGGGGCGGAAGTCGCCCGCCCTGCGCAGCCGCGGACAAGGCGCTGGACGACTGTCCCGTACGCGCCGCCATCTGACGGTAGGTCGGGCTACCGGCCGAGTGGCGCAGGGCCCGTAACTCCGAGGCGAACCGCGCTGCCGGATCGTCCGCCGGATCGCCCGACGGGTGTGATGAGGATGAGGTCGCGGTCACCTGCTCGCCCTCCAAGCCATGGCCTGTGATCGCCCCCGGGTGACGTGCGGACGACTCCTCCGAGTGTAGGCGCGCGGTACGCCACTCGGAGTGGCCCCGTTTCGGCCCCGTTGCGGCAGCCTCGTTGGCCCTCCGGCTCGGTGGACCGTGATCGTTCCGCCGGACACGCCCCGAGAGACCGCCGGATCCGCGAAATCGACCCCGCGCGGAGGCCCACCGCAGAAGGATGGACGCATGGACCAGGGATGGGCAGCACTCGCCGGGGCCGGAGTGGGCGTACTCGGCACGCTGTGCACCGCGTGGCTGACGTCCACGGCGGCCCGGCGGCTGGCGCGCGACCAGGGAACGGCCGATCACGGCCGGGAGCTGAGGAGCGAACGCCGCGAGGTGTACCTCGCCTTCATGGAGGCCGCGGAGCCGGTCGACGCCGTACTGCACCGCATCGCCCACCAGGACGGCGTACCGGCCACCGTCCGGGACACCCCGCCACCGGCCCGCGCGCTGCGCGAGGCCGTCGAGGAACTCGGTACCGCCGTACACACCCTCTACAAGGCCCAGGCCCGGCTGGACCTCATGGGACCGGAGGCCGTGGCCGTGGCGGCCGTGAACGTGTGGTCGGACGTGCGGTCCCTGCGGACGTACCTGGAGCGCGTGCTCCAGGGGGAGTTACCGGACGACGGATACCGCACCGGCCTCGAACGCGCGGTGGACGCGGTGGAGGTGAGCCGCGAGAACTTCGCCCGTCGCGCCCGCACGGTGATGGAGGCCGCGCCGTGAGGCTGTGCGGGGCAGGGGCGGGGGGAAAGGCAACCTCCGTGGCGGAAGCCCCACCGTGCCTGACTCTTCCTTCCCGGGTAGATGGCAGCCCCCTCACCGTCCCAGAAACACCGGATTGGTCAGCGCTGCCAGTGCTCCTGGCAGCCCCGCAGCCGTCGGGGTGTGCCGGATCTCGGCGCGTACGTAGGCGGCGTACGCGGGTGTGGTGTGCCATTCCGCTGTGCCTGTGCCGGACTTGGGCAGGGGCGTGGAGTACAGCGTGCCCTGGTCCGTGACGAAGTTCGCTGTGCAGCCGGGGGCGCCCGTGACGTCGAGGCGTACCGTCACCGGGGTTTCGGGGGCCACCCGGAGGCGGTCGCCGATGCCCGCGTGGGCGGCGCGGCCGCCTGTGGCGCCGAAGGTGAGGGAGACCGCTGAGGACTCGGTGATGTACGAGTGGCCCGCGCGGATGCCCGTCAGGATCGCGTCCCTGCTGAGTTCGTCGGCCAGGACGACCGTCTGTGGGGTGCCGATCCGGTCGGGGTCCTTGTGGGCGTCGCTGTTGCCCATCGCCGGGGTCCAGTTCCGGCCGTTGCTGACCAGGGTGTTGTCCCAGTCCGCCACCGACACCTCGTCGTCCAGGGTGTAGGGCCCGTTCCACACCTCCACCGCGTCCGCCTCGCCGAAGCCGAACTTCCAGTTGCAGCCGATGCAGGTCGCGTGCGGGTGGGCGGGGACGACCAGGCCGCCCGCGTGGCGGATCTCGCGGGCGTAGCGGCCGAAGCGGTTGTCCCGGGCGCGGTAGCGCCAGTCGACCCAGGTGCCGTGGTCGGTGGAGATGCCCAGCACATGGCCGTTGCGGGTGGTGATCTCCTCGCCGGTCAGGATCAGCAGGTCGTCGCCCCACAGTCCTTCCCACGCCCGGTGGCCCGAACTCGTGTTGTGCTCACTGGTGTTGATGAAGTCAAGACCCGCCGACCGGGCCAGCGCGGCGATCTCGGCCGGGGTGCGTTTGCCGTCCGAGTGCACGGAGTGGATATGGCAGTCGCCCCGGTACCAGCCGCGCCCGCGCCCCTTCGCACGCACCGGCGGGTACACCGGCTCCGGTGTCCCGGGCGTGGGACCGAAGCGCAGGGTGATGGTGACGGTGTAGGGGAGGCCGTCGGGGGCCGTGGTGTACGGGCCGAGGGCGATGTTCCACCGGCCCGCCCGTACCGGTCCCGGCAGGTAGCCGGGCGTCGCCTCGTCCCCGCGGATGAAGAACTCGCTGCGCGCACCGCCCGACCAGCCGCGGAACCCCGCCCCGCCGAGGCCGGTGCCGCGCTCGTCGAAGACGCCGATGTCGAGTGCGTTGCCCTGGGTGCCGGCGGGCACGGGCGGCTTCTCGTACGTGTACGAGACCGCCAGCTCCCGGACCCCTTCGGGCACGTCCACCGGCAGATAGACATAGTCCGGCGAGCCGGGCGGCAGCGTGCCGCGCACGGTCTTCGTCCGGTCCGGGGGTGTGCTTCCGGCCGGTGCGGTGCCGCCCGGTGCTCTGCCGTGGGGCGCACCCCCGGCGTTGCCGTCGTCCGCCGCTGCCGCGAAGCTCACGCTTCCCAACGTAAGCGCGGCGGCTGCTCCCGTCACCAGCAGGCCGCGCCTGCCCAGTTCACCGGGGGTCGGGTGGTCGTCAGGGTTCATACCAACGGCTCCAGGGGTCTGTGGGGGACACGAGGGGTGCGGTTGAACCCTGGTATTCAGCCGTGAACCGGGTGAGAAGGGAAGAGGGCAGGACGGAGACCGTGACGCGACGCTCGGATTTTCGGCCTTGACGCCATACTCTCTGCGGCCACAGAGCGGAACGTACGGATCACATGCATCACACGGATCACATGCATCACACGGATCACATGCATCACACGGATCACATGCATCACACGGATTGCACGGATCGCACGGACTACACGGATCACTCGGATTACACGGCGACTGAGGGCGGATGTCATGCGGCTGAGTACCACGATCTTTCTGACCGACCGGACCATCACCCCCGTACGGCTGGCCCGGGAGCTGGAGCAGCGCGGGTTCGGCGGGCTGTATCTGCCCGAGCACACGCACATCCCGGCCGAGCGGACCACCCCGTACCCGATGGGCGGTGAACTGCCCGCCGAGTACGGCAGGACGCTCGACCCGTTCGTCGCCCTGGGGCAGGCCGCGGCGGTGACGGAGACCCTGACCCTGGGCACGGGCATCACGCTCATCGCCCAGCACGACCCGATCGACCTGGCCAAGCAGATCGCGACCCTGGACCTGCTCTCGGGGAGCCGCTTCACGTTGGGCGTGGGCTTCGGCTGGAACAGGGAGGAGGCCGCCGACCACGGGGTCGAGTGGACGCGCCGCCGTGAGATGGGCCGGGACCGGATGGCGCTGATGCGGGCGCTCTGGGCAGCTGAACCGACGGCGTACGAAGGGGAGTTCGGGTCGGTCCGGGCTAGCCTGGTCCATCCGAAACCGCGGGGCGGCAGCGTCCGCACACTGATCGGCGGGGCCGCCGGGCCGAAGCTTTTCGACCACATCGCGGAGTACGCGGACGGCTGGCTGCCCATCGGCGGCGGGGGGCTCACGGAGTCCATGCCGGTGCTGCGCCGGGTGTGGGAGGACGCGGGCCGCGAACCGGCGGAGCTCCAGGTCGTCCCGTACGCCGTACTCCCGAACCCCGGGAAGCTGGCGCACTACGCGGAGCTGGGGGTCGAGGAGGTGGTGCTGCAACTGCCCTCCGCCGAGGAGGACGCGGTGCTGAAGGTGCTGGACGAGTACGCGCCGTACCTGGTCTGAGCGTCCCTTCTGTGGGCGGGGCGGGGCGGGGCGCCCGTTCCCGGTGTGGGACGAGGCGCCCGTGCCCTGTGCGGGGGCACGGGTGTGGGTGCGGCCACGGTTTCGGGTGCGGCCACGGTTTCGGGTGCGGCCACGGTTTCGACGTGCGGCGACCGGCGGCCGGGCGGAAGCTGGTGGGTGTGCTCCAGGAACCCAAGTACAGCGGCCGGGCGGTGCTGGTCATCGACGCCCATGTCCTGCCGGTGACAGCCACGCTCGCCTTCTCCGCCCACGGCTGCTCGGGCGTCCTGCGTACGCAGGTCGTGTCCGATGCCGATCTGGACTTCCCGCAGAAGCCCGTACCTCTCACCCTCCTGCAGGAGCCGAAGGGCGAGGTCTGGGGCACGGTCTCGATGTGCCGCCGGACGCCCGAGGGGGCCGTGTCGATGAAGTTCAGGGGCGTCGACGGCTGACCTGCCCGGGGGCGGCGCCGTGGGCGGGGCGTCCAGAGCCACGCGCCCGAACCTGGTCCGGTCAGTCCGGTCCAGTCCGGTCCAGCCGGCCCGGTCCGGGCCGGAGAGAACCGGCACCCGACCTTCGTCGCCGATGACGGTGAAGCTGCGCCAGTGGCCGGGGGCGCAGTGACTTCGAAGATCATTCCGCATCGAATAGGTGCGCGGTTGGGGCCGGCCGGGTCGGATGGAGGTGCGGTGACCCCTCCGCGCCGCCGGGTCGGGCGTGTACGCTGACCGCAAAAACCGATCACTGAACGTTTTTGGGGCCGGCCCTTACGGTGCCGGTCCCGGCTGAAAGGATCACCGTGACCGCGCTCTCGCCCCAGCCGGGCTTCCCGCTTCCGGACGGCTTCCTCATGGGTGCCTCGACATCGGCGCACCAGATCGAGGGGAACAACGTCTCCAGCGACTGGTGGAACCTGGAGCACCGCCCCGGCACCTTCGTCGCCCAGCCCAGCGGGGACGCGGCGGACAGCTTCCACCGCTGGCCCCAGGACATGGACCTGCTGCGCGAACTCGGCTTCAACTCCTACCGGTTCGGCATCGAGTGGGCGCGCGTCGAACCGCAGCGGGGCTGTGTGTCCAGGGCCGCCCTTGAGCACTACCGCAGCATGGTCCGGGGGGCGCGCGACCGGGGGCTCGAACCCGTGGTGACCCTCCATCACTTCACCTCGCCCCAGTGGTTCAGCGACCTCGGCGGCTGGCGGGCCCCCGAAGCGCCCGGTCTCTTCGCCGCGTACGCCCGGACGGTGGCCGAGATCCTCGACGGCGTCCGGTATGTGGCGACGATCAACGAGCCGAACATCCTGGCCGTGATGCAGACCATCCGGCAACTGGCCGCCGAGCACGGCTGGGAGAGCATCGACCACGGCAGGAAACGCGACCGGCCGGTCGGGGCCGCGGCCATCGATCCCGCCACCGTCGATCCCGACGAGGGTGTGGTCCGGGCGCTCGTCGAAGCCCACCGGGCCGCCTCCGCCGCGCTGAAGTCCGCCGACCCCGGGCTGAAGGTCGGCTGGACCGTCGCCAACCAGGCGTACCAGGCGGAACCGGGCGCTCTGGAGGCCATGACCGCGCACGCGTGGCTGCGCGAGGACATCTTCCTGGAGGCCGCCCGGCAGGACGACTGGATCGGGGTGCAGGCGTACACCCGCCATCGCTTCGGGGCCGGTGGCCCGCTGCCGGTGCCCGAAGGCGCCGAGACCACCCTGACCGGCTGGGAGTACTACCCGCAGGCCCTGGGCGAGGCGGTGCGGCACACCGTCGGTGTCGTCGGCCCGGACGTGCCGATCCTGGTCACCGAGAACGGCATCGCGACCGCCGATGACGAGCGGCGTATCGCTTACACATCGGCCGCGCTTGCGAGCCTCGCGGACGCCATGCGGGAGGGCGCCGACGTGCGGGGGTATCTGCACTGGAGCGCTCTGGACAACTACGAATGGGGCACGTACGGCCCCACCTTCGGGCTGATCGCGGTCGACCGGGAGACGTTCGCCCGCACCCCCAAGGGGTCGGCCTCCTGGCTGGGCGGCCTCGCACAGGCCGGGCGCGTCCCCGACGGGCGGTCACTGTCCGGGGCCCGCTCCACAGCTGCGCGCTAGGGTGGCGGCCATGGCGAAACGGGGCCCCTACGAGAAGGGCGAGGCGAAGCGAGCCGAGATTCTGCAGGCCGCTCTGGAGATCTTCGCGGCTGAGGGGTATCGCGGCACTTCCCTGCGGAAAGTCGCGGCCAAGTGCAATCTGAGCCTGCCGGGGCTCATGCACTACTTCGACTCCAAGGAGGACATGCTGACCCGGGTCCTGGAAGCGAGGGACGAGGCGGCGCGTATCAAGCAGATCGAGCGCGGTGGTTCCTTCAGCGCCCGGGAGATCATGCGGGACGGTGCCAGGACGCCGGGCCTCGTCGAGCTGTTCGTGTCCATGGCCGCGGCGGCCGGCGACCCCTCCCATCCGGCACACGCCCACTTCAGCGAGCGCTACCCGGTCATGCGTGAGCGTCTTGCCGCGTACCTGCGGGAGCGCATGGAGGACGGCGGGATCAGTGACGCCATCCCGGCCGACCGGCTGGCCGTGCTCTTCATCGCGCTGGCCGACGGCATCCAGCTCCAGTGGCTCACCGACCGGTCCATCGACATGAGCCAGCCCTTCAATGACCTGATGCGCCTGCTGGAGAGCGGCTCCGGGAGCTGACGGCCGTCTGTGTACGGGGCGCCGTACGCGTGTACGTGGCGGCGCCTTGCGTGTACGTGGTGGTGTCCGTGCGCGGTGAATTCGTCTGTGTGCGTGGTGGTGTCCGTGCGCGGTGAATTCGTCTGCGTGCGTGGCGGTGCCCGTGCGCGTGAACTCGTAGGTGTACTTGGTGCTGTCCGTGTACGTAGCGGTGCCGCGGCAGCCGGATCGGGTCGGTGGCAGCGGCGGATTCTGCCTCCCGCCTCTTGACGGCCAGAAACCGATCACCGTACGTTTTTCGTGCTCGGGCGGTGGGCGGCGCCGGATGCCCCGCTGACGCCCGCCTCCGGGCCTTCAACCCCGCGCCCCTCAGCCCCGAGCCCCTCGACTCAGCGCCCCTCGACTCAGCGCCCCGCAACCCCGCGCCCTCCAACTCCGCGCCCTTTCAACTCCGCCGCGTCGGGCGGACAGCCGGACGGGAATCCAGTCTCATGCTGAATTTCATCGCTCGCAGGATCGCGGCGGGAGCCGTGCTCCTGCTCGTCATCTCCTTTCTGGCCTATCTCCTGCTGTCGGTCCCGCACATCGACGTGGGACGCCAACTGCTCGGCGAGAGCGCCCCCCAGAAAGCGGTCGATGCCAGGAACACCGCCCTGGGCCTGGACCGGCCGGTCCTCCAGCAGTACGGCGAGTGGCTGTCCCACGCCGTGCGCGGTGACCTCGGCACCTCCTGGTTCACGGGCGAGGACGTCGGCGATGCGGTCGCCGGCCGGCTGCCCGTCACACTCAGCCTGGTCATCGGCGTCACGTTCGTGACCGCTTCGGTCTCGTTCCTGCTCGGTGTGTGGGCCGGGGTGCGGCGCGGTGCCGTCGACCGGATCGTGCAGATCATCGGCGTCGCGGGGTACGCCCTGCCCGGCTTTCTGGTGACCCTGGTCCTCGTACTGGTCTTCGCCGTGCACCTGGACTGGTTCCCCGCCATCGGCTACACGCCGTTCACGGAGTCCCCCGGCGGCTGGCTGTCCACCGTCACCCTGCCTGTACTGTCCCTGTCGGTCGCCTCCGTCGCGGGCGTCTCGCAGCAGGTGCGCGGCGCCGTCATCGACGTGATGCGGCAGGACTACATCCGTACCCTGCGCACCCGTGGCCTGACGACCCGGCGGATCGTGTTCAAGCACGTCCTGCGCAACGCCTCCGCGCCCGCCCTGTCCGTCCTCGGTATGCAGTTCGTCGGCCTGCTCGGCGGCGCCGTCCTGGTCGAGCAGATCTTCGGCCTGCCCGGTATCGGCAGCATGACCGTCGCCTACACCACGCGCGGCGACATCCCCGTGATCATGGCGCTGGTCATGCTCACCGTCGTCGGCGTCGTCCTGATCAACCTCGCCGTCGACGTCCTCATCGGCTGGCTCAATCCGAAGGCGAGGATCGCATGAGCGAGAACCTCCCGACGACCGCAGCTCCCGGCCCCGGCCCCGGTGCCGCTCCGCCGGCGGAGCCTGCGGCCCGCGGCGGCACCGTCCGCCGGGTGCTGCGCAACCCACTCGGCGCCCTGTCCGCGCTGGTCCTCGTGCTGCTGGTCGCCGCGGTCGTCCTGGCCCCGCTGATCGCGCCGCAGGCCGCCGACGCCTCGGCGCTGGGCGACGCGTTCGCGCACCCCAGCGGCGCGCATCCGCTGGGCATGGACTCCGCGGGCCGCGACATCCTCTCGCGCATCCTCTACGGCGGCCGGAACACCCTCGGCGGTGCGCTGCTGGCCCTCGCGGTCGCCCTCGTCCTGGGCGTGCCCAGCGGTCTGTTCGCCGGGTACTACGGCGGCAGGTTCGACGCCGCCGCCGCTTGGGCCGTCAACCTCGTGATGGCCCTGCCGGCCATGGTGGTGCTGCTGGCGTCCCGGGCCATCCTCGGCCCCAGGGTGTGGGTGCTGATGGTGGTGCTCGGCATCCTCGTCGCCCCCAGCTTCTTCCGGCTGGTACGCGGCATCGTGGCCAACATCCGCGGAGAGCTGTACGTCGACGCGGCCAAGGTCTCCGGGCTGTCCGACGCCCGGATCGTCGCCCGCCACGTCCTCATCGTCGTACGCGGCCCGGTCATCATCCAGGTGTCCCTGGTCGCCGGTATCGCCATCGCCCTCCAGGCGGGCCTCGAATTCCTCGGTGTCGGCAGCGGCTCCACCGCCACCTGGGGCGCCATGCTCAACGAGGGGTTCCAGAACATCCAGCGCGCGCCCCGCCTCATGCTGTGGCCCGGACTGGCCCTCGGCCTCACCAACGCCGCGCTCGTCCTGCTGGCCGCAGCCATCCGCGACGCCCTGGAGGACCGCACCCCGGGCGCCCCGGCCCGCCGCCGCCCCCGCCGTTCCCACCGATCCGTTCCGTCCCCGGCCCCCGCCGCACCGCGTACCGCCACAGCACCCGCTACCGCATCACCCCTCAGCGCACCGATTGCCGCCGCCCCGGAGCGGGCCTCGCTGCTCTCGGTACGTGATGTGGCCATCGCCTACGCCCTGCCCGACGGCACCGAGAAACACGTCGTGCACGGCGTGGACCTCGACGTCCACCCCGGCGAGATCGTGGGGCTCGTCGGCGAATCCGGCTCCGGCAAGTCCCAGACCGCGTTCGCCATGCTCGGCACCCTGCCCGACGGCGGCCGGATCACCGGCGGCAGCATCACCGTCGACGGGCAGGAGGTCGTCGGCCTGCCCGAACGCGACCACCGCTCCCTGCGCGGCACCACCCTCGCGTACGTACCGCAGGAACCCATGAGCAACCTCGACCCCGCCTTCACCATCGGCAGCCAGCTCGCCGAGCCCCTGCGCCTCCACCTCGGCCTCTCCCGCGGGCAGGCCGCCCAACGGGCGCTGGAACTGCTGCGTCTGGTCGAGATCCCGGACCCGGAGCGGATGCTGCGGCGCTACCCGCACGAGATCTCCGGCGGTATGGCCCAGCGTGCTCTCATCGCGGGCGCGATGTCCTGCGACCCCCGGATCCTCATCGCCGACGAGCCCACCACCGCTCTCGACGTCCGCGTCCAGGCCGAGGTACTGGATCTGCTCCGCCGCCTCCAGCGCGAACGCGGCCTGGGCGTCCTGCTGGTCACGCACAACCTCGGTGTCGTGGCCGACCTGTGCGACCGGGTCGTGGTGATGAACGGCGGACGCGTCGTGGAGACCGGTTCCACCGAGCAGATCCTCAGCGAGCCCGAGAGCCCCTATACCCGCACCCTGCTGGACGCCGTACTCGACGACACCCCCGCCCGCCCCGCCTGGCAGCCACAGCCCCGCACAGCAAGGACCGTCATCGCATGAGCGCCCAGCAGCAGACCGGCGGCAGCACCCGGAGCCAGGAGCCCGCCGGGGAGGCTCTGCTCGCGGTCGACGACCTCCGCGTCAGCTTCCCCGGCAAGGGCCGGCGCATCCCCGCGACCGACGTACTCAGAGGTGTCAGCCTGACCGTCCGGCCGGGGGAGACCCTCGGCCTGGTCGGTGAGTCGGGCTCCGGAAAGTCCACGATCGGGCGGGCCGTACTCGGCCTCGTCCCCGTCACCTCCGGCACCGTCACCTTCGGCGGTGAGCGCATCGACCACCTGGGCAGGGCCCGGCGCCGCGCCCTGGGCCGTGACCTCCAGGTCATCTTCCAGGACCCCTACACCTCGCTGAACCCCGCACGGACCATCGGCGACGCCCTCGCCGAACCGCTCATCGCCCAGGGCACGGACGCACGCGCATCCCGGGAGCGGATCACCGCCCTGCTCCGGCGCGTCCAGCTGCCCGCGGACGCCGCAGCCCGGCTGCCCCGCGAATTCTCCGGAGGCCAGCGCCAACGCATCGCCATCGCCAGGGCGTTGGCGCTCAGCCCCCGGCTGATCATCTGTGACGAGCCGGTCTCCGCCCTCGATCTGACCACCCAGCGCACCGTCCTCGATCTGCTCCTGGAGATCCAGGAGACGACCGGTGTCGCCTATCTGTTCATCTCCCACGACCTGTCCGTGGTCCGTTCCATGAGCCACCGGGTCGCGGTCATCCACCGCGGCGAGATCGTCGAGACCGGGGACGCCGCCACGGTCACCACCCGGCCCGGTCACGCCTACACCCGCACGCTGCTGCTCGCCTCGCCGGTCGCGAACGTCGCAGGGCAGCGGCAACGCCGTGAAGCCGCCCGCCGGGCAGCGCTCGCACGGACCCCCACGCGTGAACGCTGAATCCCCCTCGTACGTCTGCCCCCCAACAGGCAAGGAGCAGCCATGCCGGTCCAGCGGCCGAACTTCGTCTTCTTCATCCCGGACCAGCTACGGGCCGACGCCGTGGGGGCGTTCGGCAACCCGCATGTGCGCACGCCCCACCTGGACGCGCTCGCCGCGCGCGGCACGCGCTTCGACAACGCCTATGTGCAGCACCCCGTCTGCTCACCCAGCCGCGCCTCCTTCCTGACCGGCTGGTACCCGCACACCGCAGGCCACCGCACCCTCACCCACCTCATCAGGCCCGACGAGCCCAACCTCCTGCGCACCCTCAAGGAGAGCGGCTACCACGTCGTCTGGCCCGGACTGCGCGGCGACACCTTCGCCCCCGGCGTCACGGAACTCAGCGTCGACGCCCACGGTTTCGGCGTCCGGCCGACGGTGCTGCCCGAGCTTCCGCACATCGAGAGCTGGCCCGGCGGCGAGGAGTGGGCGCGCCTCTACTACCGGGGCCGCCGCCCCGCCGACGAGACCCGTGTCGACTCCGACGAGGCCACCATCCGTACCGCCCTGCGCTGGCTTGAGGAGCCGCCGGACCAGCCCTGGGCCCTCTTCGTCCCGCTGATCGCCCCGCACTGCCCGTTCGAGGCCGACGACCCCTGGTTCTCGCTGTACGAACGGGATTCGCTGCCGCTGCCCGTTCCGGCCGCGGACGATCCGGCCCGGGAACCGGCGTACATGCGGGCGATCCGCGAGCGCTTCGGCATCACGGACACCTCCCCGGAGATGTGGCGGGAGATCACCGCCACCTACTACGCCATGATCTCCCGCATGGACGACCAACTCGGGCGTCTCATGAGCGCCGTCGACGCGACCGGACAGCGCTCCCGCACCGTCACCCTCTTCTTCGCCGACCACGGTGAGTACCTCGGTGACCACGGGCTGATCGAGAAATGGCCCTCCGCCATGCACTCCTGCATCACCCGCGACCCGCTGGTCATCTCCGGGGGCGGACTGCCCGGGGGGCAGCACACCGATGCCATGGTCGAGCTCCTCGACATCGTCCCCACTGTGCTGGAGCTCGCCGCCGCCGACGCACCCCACCGCCACTTCGGCCGCAGCCTGCTGCCCGTCATCGCCGACCCCGGGACCCCGCACCGCGAGTACGCGTTCACCGAAGGGGGGTTCTCCAGGGACGAGGAGCCCCGGTTCGAGCGGGCGGGATTCCCCTACGACCTCAAGGCCGCACTCCAGCACGAACAGCCCGAGCTGGTCGGCCGCGCCATCGCCGTCCGCGACCGGGAGTGGACCTATGTGTGGCGCCTGTACGAGCAGCCCGAGCTGTACCGCCGCGCCGACGACCCGGACGAGCGGGTCAACCTCGCGGGCCAGGCGGTCCACGCCGCCGTGGAGCACCGTATGCAGCAGGCGATGCTGCACTGGCTCGCGGACACATCGGACGTCATCCCCGCTGACGAGGACCCCCGCTACCCCGCTGTCGATCTGTCGGTACCGGCCGGACGCCCCGGCCCCGACGGGGGCGTGGAGCGCGCCTCGCAGTACCTGGAGGAGGTCTTCGCCCACCTGAGGCGGGCCATGGGGCGCTGAGGCCCCGGTGCCCGCAGCGGGCACGCCCTTCGGCTGCACCCACAGCGGGCACGCCCTTCGGCCCAGGGCACATCCACCGGCCGCGGGAACCGTCCGGGGTCTGCGCATGACCCGTCCCGCGGGACCCCCGCCCGGCGTGCTGGAACGCTGGAGGAGGAGCACCCTGGAGATATGAAAGTGCCGGTCATCATCTACCCGCCGGACCCCTCCGGCGGCCGGCCCGTGCGGTCCGGTACGGAGACCCTGGGGCTCCCCCACCCCCGGGTGGACGGGGTCGATAAGCTGGACCCATCCGGGCTCGAAGGCGTCGACGAGCTGGAGCTCGCGACGACCTCGCTTCTCGAATGGCACGGCGGCGGCCCCGACGTGTGGCCGACGCCGGGGTGACCCGCAGACAGGGTGAAAACGTCCTCGTATGCTCGGTCCATGACTGATCCGCAGCCCGCAGCCCCCACCGCAAATGCCATGCGCCGCGCGCTCAGGCGGGCCAGGGACGGTGTGGCCCTCGACACCGCCGAAGCTGCCGTACTCCTCCAGGCGCGCGGCGACGACCTGCGCGACCTCGCCGCTTCGGCGGGGCGCGTGCGGGACGCAGGACTGGAAGCGGCCGGGCGGCCGGGAGTCATCACGTACTCCCGCAAGGTGTTCATCCCGCTGACCCGGCTCTGCAGGGACAAGTGCCACTACTGCACGTTCGTCACCGTGCCCGGCAAGCTCAGGCGGGCCGGACACGGTATGTACCTCTCGCCCGACGAGATCCTGGAGATCGCCCGGCAGGGCGCCGAACTCGGCTGCAAGGAAGCGCTCTTCACACTCGGCGACCGCCCCGAGGAGCGCTGGCCCGAGGCGCGCGAGTGGCTGGAGGCCGAGGGGTACGACGACACCCTTGCCTATGTGCGCGCCATGGCCGTCCGGGTCCTGGAGGAGACCGGACTGCTGCCGCACCTCAACCCCGGCGTGATGTCCTGGACCGACCTCCAGCGGCTCAAGCCCGTCGCCCCTTCGATGGGCATGATGCTGGAGACCACCGCGACCCGGCTGTGGAGCGAGCCGGGCGGCCCGCACCACGGCTCGCCCGACAAGGAGCCCGCCGTTCGGCTGCGCGTCCTGGAGGACGCCGGACGTTCCAATGTGCCCTTCACCACCGGGGTGTTGATCGGGATCGGCGAGTCGTACGAGGAGCGCGCCGACGCCTTCTTCGAGCTGCGCAGGACCGCCCGCTCCTACCACGGCATCCAGGAAGTCATCGTCCAGAACTTCCGGGCCAAGCCCGACACGGCGATGCGCGCGATGCCGGACGCCGAGCTGGAGGAGCTGGCCGCCGCCATCGCGGTCGCCCGGCACCTCCTCGGCCCGTCCGCCCGCATCCAGGCCCCGCCGAACCTGGTGGACGCCGAGTACGCGCTGCTCATCGACGCCGGGATCGACGACTGGGGCGGGGTGTCCCCGCTGACGCCCGACCACGTCAACCCCGAGCGCCCCTGGCCGCACATCGACGAGCTGGCGGAGCGGACCGAGGCCGCGGGCTTCCAACTCCGTGAACGGCTCACCATCTACCCGGAGTTCATCCGGCGCGGCGAGCCCTGGCTCGATCCCCGGCTGGTGCCGCACGTGCGGGCGCTCGCCGACCCGGAGACCGGTCTCGCCCGCGAGGGCGTCAAGCCGTCCGGGCTGCCCTGGCAGGAGCCCGACGAGGGGTTCACCGCCACCGGCCGCACCGATCTGCACACCACCATCGACACCGAGGGCCGCACGTCCGACCGCCGGGACGACTTCGACGAGGTGTACGGGGACTGGGACGCCCTGCGCGAGCAGGCGGCCCCCGGCATGGTGCCGTCCCGGATCGACACCGACGTCAAACAGGCCCTCGACCAGGCCGCCGCCGACCCGACGCGGCTCACCGACGACGAGGCGCTCGCCCTGCTCCACGCGGACGGCCCGGCGCTCGACGCGCTCACCCGGATCGCGGACGAGTTGCGGCGGGACGTGGTCGGCGACGACGTCACGTACATCGTCACCAGGAACATCAACTTCACCAACGTCTGCTACACCGGCTGCCGCTTCTGCGCCTTCGCCCAGCGGCGCACGGACGCCGACGCGTACACGCTCTCGCTCGACCAGGTCGCCGACCGGGCCGCCCAGGCGTGGGACGTCGGCGCGGTCGAGGTCTGCATGCAGGGCGGTATCCACCCGGACCTGCCCGGCACGGCGTACTTCGACATCGCGCGCGCCGTCCGCGAGCGCGTCCCCGGCATGCACGTCCACGCCTTCTCGCCGATGGAGGTGGTGAACGGCGCGACCCGCACCGGCCTCTCCATCCGCGAGTGGCTCACCGCCGCGAAGGAGGCAGGACTCGGCTCGATCCCCGGTACGGCGGCGGAGATCCTGGACGACGAGGTGCGCTGGGTCCTCACCAAGGGCAAGCTCCCCACGGCGACCTGGATCGAGGTCATCACGACCGCCCACGAACTGGGCATCCGCTCCTCGTCCACGATGATGTACGGCCATGTCGACCAGCCCCGGCACTGGCTCGGCCACTTCCGCACCCTGGCGGAGATCCAGCAGACCGCGCTGGCCAAGGGCGTCGAGGGCTTCACCGAGTTCGTGACGCTGCCCTTCATCCACACCAACGCCCCGGTGTATCTGGCCGGTATCGCCCGCCCGGGGCCGACCACCCGCGACAACCGCGCGGTCACCGCGATGGCCCGGCTGCTGCTCCACCCGTACATCCCCAACATCCAGACCAGCTGGGTGAAGCTGGGCGCCGAGGGCGCGGCGGAGATGCTGCGCTCCGGGGCGAACGACCTGGGCGGCACGCTGATGGAGGAGACCATCTCCCGTATGGCGGGCTCCGGTTACGGCTCGTACCGCTCGGTCCAGGACCTCATCGCCATCGCCGACCTGGTGGGCCGCCCGGCCCGCGCCCGGAACACGCTGTACGGGCCGGTGCCCGATGAGCGGATGCGGGCGGCCCGGTCGTCGGACGGGCATCTGCCGGAGCTGCTGCCGGTGCTGGACTGAGCCTGCCCGCTGGGTGGTCGGTGGTGAAGGGAGGCTGCCCGGCTGCCCCTGCCCGGCGGCTCCCGGCGGCTGCCCGGCGGGTTCGTCCGCGTGGCGGTGGACGTCACCCGACCGTGTTGTCGCCGCCGGGCAGGAAGTCGGTGCGGTGCGGGGTGCCGTCGAGCGCCGCGTCGACCCTGCCCCGGATGTAGTCCCCGGTCATCGGACAGTCGAGGGCCGCGTCGGTATGGCACCCCAGCATGTGGGTGAGGACCGCCGCGGCCCGCTCCATCCGCTCGATCCGCCGGCGCATCGCATCGCGCTGGACGGTGATCAGTTCGCGCCGGTCCGCCGCCTTCTCGCTGTCGACGATGGCGCTCGTCTCGGCCAGTGTGAGCAGCCCGTCGTCGTGCCAGAGCTGTGCGTAGGCGAGCTGGGCGAGATCGTCCCGGCTGTAGTAGCGGACGCGTCCGCGCCGCTCGCTGTGGTGCAGCAGCCCGCGCTCCTCGTAGAACCGCAGGGCAGGGACGGTGAGGCCGAACGCGTCGGCCACCTCGCTGATCGAGTACAGATCCGTGCGGCCGGGGTGCGGCATGGACGGCGTGGGGGCCATGGGAACCTCCTGGTTGCGCTCAAGCGTACTTGAGCGTGAAAGCTGGCGGGGTCGCCAAGGACTGGAGGGTCCCCGTGTCCGTATCTGCCCCGCCCCCGACGCCTTCGTCGTCCCAGCCCCTGAAGCCGTCGTCCCCGGTGCCTTCGTCGTCCCCGTCCCCGGCGCGGGCCGACTCCCGCGATGCCGTCCGGCCGGCCCCCGTCGGCGCTGCGCCGCCGCCTGCGAGAGCCGCGACCGTGGTCCTGGTGGCGGGCTTCGTGCTGCTCAGCCTCAACACCCGGGTCGCGTTCGGCCAGCTCGGTCCGCTCGCCCCGGTGGCGGGGTTCAGCACCGGGGCGGTGACCGCCCTCGGCCTGCTGCCACCGCTCTGCATGGGCGTATTCGCCCCGCTCGGCTCCCTGGTGCGGCGCAGGTTCGGTGAGGAGCGCGGGCTGTTCTGGGCCAGTGCCCTGCTGCTCGCCGGGGCGCTCGTCCGGATGCTGGGCCTGCCCGGTCTCTTCGTCGGCACGGTGCTCGTCAGCGTGGCCACAGCCGTGGTGAACGTCCTGGTCCCGGTCTTCGTACGGAGCCGGTTCACCCACCGCAGGGTCGGCGTGATGATGGGCGTCTACGCCCTCTCCATGGGGGCGGGATCGGCGCTGATCGCGGTGCTGATGGTCCCGGTGTGGCAGGCGAGCGGCCACTCCTGGCAGACCGCGATCGGCCTGGCCGTGATCCCGGCGGCGCTGGCGGCGGCAGGCATCGCACCGCAGACACGCCACCGCGCCGGGCGTACGGGGCGGGCACCTGCGGCGCGGGTCCTGCCGGCCGGGGAAGGCACGGGCACCACCGCCACCGCGGGCACCGCCACCGTGCTGCGGACCGGGCTGGTGTGGAGCCTGGCCGCCTTCTTCGGCCTGCAGACGCTGCTCTTCTACACCACCCTCGCCTGGCTGCCCGCGATCCTCGTGGACGCCGGGGTGGCCGAGGCGACGGCCGGCTCCATGCAGTCGCTCTTCATCCTTGGCATCGCCATCGGCGGGTTCACCGTGCCGGTGCTGGCCGCGGCCCGCTCCGACCAGCGGCCGCACCTCGTCGCGATCATCCTGGTCTGCGCGGCCGGATACACCGGCCTGCTCATCGCGCCCGCCGCCGCCCCCGCACTCTGGGCGATCGTGCTCGGCGCCGGGCTGGGCGGCGGCCAGGCGGTGGCCGGGGTGCTGTACGTGAAGCGGGGCAGGGACCACGAACACGTGGCCGCCCTGTCCACGGTGGCGCAGACGGCCGGATACCTGCTGGCCGCCACCGGGCCGGTGACCGCTTCCGTACTGCACGCGACGACCGGGTCGTGGAGCGTCCCGCTGCTCATGTTCCTGGGTCTGCTCGCGCTGAGCGTGCTGGTGAGCCTGCGGGCGGGACACGACACCGGGAAGGGGAATGAGAAGGGCGAGAAGGAAACTCCACCTCTCGCCACTCCTAACGTATAGCGCACCGGGGGGCTTGCGGCAAGGCCCTGGTCATGGCGGAGAATCGCCGACCGAAGCCGTGACCGGGGATCCGGCTTCCGGGAAATCAGCGCAGGTGAACTGGGGGTTGTGATGATCGACGTGATCGTGGCCGGCGGCGGACCGACCGGCATGATGCTCGCCGCGGAGCTGCGGCTGCACGGCGTACGGGTGCTCGTCCTGGAGAAGGAACCGGAGCCGGTCACGTACGTCCGCGCGCTCGGTCTGCACGCGCGCAGCATCGAGGTGATGGACCAGCGCGGTCTGCTGGAGCGGTTCCTCGCGGAGGGCAGGAAGTATCCGCTCGGCGGCTTCTTCGCCGCCATCAGGAAGCCCGCCCCCGGCGGCCTCGACACCGCGCACGGGTACGTCCTCGGTATCCCGCAGCCCGTCACCGACCGTCTGCTGGCCGAACACGCCACCGAGCTGGGCGCCGAGATCCGGCGCGGCTGCGAGGTGGTCGGACTGAGCCAGTCCGGGGACGGTGACGGTGCCGGGTACGGCGCCAAGGACGAGGACGGTGACGGGAGCGGGGACGGTGACGGGGCCGGGGCCAGGGCCGGAGTGGCCGTAGAGCTGAGTGACGGCACGGTGCTGCGCGCCCGCTACGTAGTGGGCTGTGACGGCGGCCGCAGCACGGTGCGGAAACTGCTCGGCATCGGCTTCCCCGGTGAGCCCAGCCGGGTCGAGACGCTGCTGGGCGAGATGGAGGTGACCGCCCCGCAGGAGACGGTGGACGCCGTGATGGCCGAGGTCCGCAAGACCCAGTTCCGGTTCGGTCTGGGGCCTGTCGGGGACGGGGCGTACCGCGTCGTCGTGCCCGCCGACGGGCTGGCCTTGGACCGCACCCCGCCGACCCTCGACGAGTTCCGGCAGCGGCTGCGGGCTGTCGCGGGCACCGACTTCGGTGTGCACTCGCCGCGTTGGCTCTCCCGCTTCGGCGACGCCACCCGGCTGGCCGAGCGCTTCAGGGCCGGGCGCGTGCTGCTGGCCGGGGACGCGGCGCACATCCACCCGCCGACCGGCGGGCAGGGCCTCAACCTCGGTATCCAGGACGCGTTCAACCTGGGCTGGAAACTGGCCGCCACGGTCAACGGCTGGGCGCCGGACGGGCTGCTCGACAGCTACCAGGCCGAACGGCGCCCGGTCGCCGCCGACGTACTGGACAACACCCGCGCCCAGATGGAGCTGATGTCCACCGAGCCGGGCGCCCGAGCGGTGCGCCGACTGGTGTCGGAACTGATGGATTTCGACGACGTCAACCGGCTCCTGACCGAGAAGCTCATCGCGACAGCGATCCGCTACGACTTCAGTGAGGGCGGGGCCGAGGGCAAGGGCGAGTGCGAGGGCGAAGTCCACGGACTGCTCGGCCGCCGCCTGCGCGACGTACAGCTGAAACGCGGCCATCTGTACGGACTGATGCACGCGGGCCGCGGCCTGCTGCTCGACCAGACCGGCGGCCTCTCCGCGGCGGGCTGGGCGGACCGGGTCGACCACGTGACGGACGTCAGTGAGGAACTGGACGCGCCCGCGGTACTGCTGCGGCCGGACGGCCATGTGGCATGGGCAGGCGACGACCAGCAGCAGCTGCTGGCCGCCCTGCCGAAGTGGTTCGGCGCCGCGTCCGACTGACCGGGGGCCGGACCCCGCGCAGGGGGGCCGGCGGGGGCGGAAGGGGAGGGAGGGTCAGGACGCCGGAGCGAGCAGCCCCTGAGCCACAGCCGCGTCCCTGACCTCCTGGTACAGGGCGGTGAGGGCCTCGCTCACCTGGACGCGCGGCAGTTGGAGCCGGTCCAGTGCCTCCGCGTCGGCGCCGACGTCCTGCCACCCCTGACCGGTCAGGAACCGCATCAGCGCGGGGTTGAGCCGGTCCACTCCACGGACGATCCGGGCCTCGGGCGTCTCCCCTTCCTCGTACTCGTGCCACAGACCGAGGAACTCATCGCCGAGCCCGCCCGGGAGGGGCGCGAACCGGCGCTGGGCGACCTCTTCCTCGATCCGGGCCTTGTCGTCGTCGGGCCGGGCCTTCCAGGCCGACGGGTCGCCCGCGTCGATCTCCACGAGGTCGTGCATCAGGCACAGCTTGAGCATCTTTTCCAGGTCGAGGGAGTGGCCGCATTCCCGCTCGAACTCGCGGTGCAGAATCCAGCTGACCAGCGCCAGATGCCATGAATGTTCGGCCACACTCTCTTTTCTGGCCGAGGTGGCATTGTTGTGCCGGTCAACTTCCCGGAGGCGGGCGGTGAAGGCGATGAAGTCGAATACTTCGCGAAGGTTGCCGTCCATGGCATCTGCCTTATTTTTTCGTCGCATTGATGTTCTGGGGTCCGCGTGCGGACTTTAGCACCGACGATGTGCGGGGGTGCATTTTTCGGCCAGTAAGAGCCCTCATCGTCCGACGCGGATGGGCAGTTGGGGCCCGTCGAAACTGTCCAAAAGTCATCGTTGACCGGGGTCTGGGCCAGTTCTAGTTTGCTACGTGCCATAACCGTAGATCAGCGAGGAGATTCTCGTGGCGAAATTTTATGCGGAGTCGGAACTCGACGGCGTACTGTCGGGGTTCCGCTCGCGCGGCTCCGCGACGCTCAAGGAATGCCTGGAACCGGGAACGCTGTGGCAGCCCGTATTCCAGGTCACGATCATGGCGAATGCGGAGAACGGCCCCAGTGTGCTGACCGGTACCCGCAGGGCCGAAAGCAACCCCACCCACCCCAATGTCATCAGTACACCGACCAGCATGCTCCCGTTAGAATTCGCCCGATGTTACGCCGAGAGCGTCACGGCTTCGGCGACGGAGCTGGTCCCGGTCCATCTCACCCAGCTGCGGGCCGACGACCTGAGGACCGTGGCCCGTTTCCCCGAGGGCGAGCGGGGGGCCGCGGTCCCCGACCCGTCATCGGCGTTGCCGTTCCTGGTGGGTGACCTGCTCGCCCGTAAACTCGGCTGTGAGAGCGCCATGGAGGCCGCGTCCCGCGAGAAGCCGCTCGGCGAGTGCCGCATCTCCATGATCGGGGCCGGCTTCAGCTATGTCGCGGACCGCCCCACGGAGGACCCAGAGACGTTCGAGCCGCTCTACGAACCGCTGTTGATGTTCGGTGCGGTCCTGGAGCTCAAGGACCCGGCCGTCATACCCGAGCACACCTCCTCGTACAAGGATCTGTGCTGGACGGCGCCCGAGGACTTCGCCGAGGGCGTCCGTACCAAGCGCATCGAGAGCTTCAACCCGAAGTTCCTCGACGGGGCCGACGCAGCGGACAGCGACAGCGTCACCGTCTGCGCCCGCGGCCTGTGCCTCCAGACCACCAACAAGGTGCTGGCGGACCTCGGCAACGGTGCCTCCGCATGAATGTCGCAGACAGAGCCCAGGCGCTTGATCCGGCCCGGATCCGCTCCGACTTCCCGATCCTGCGCCGAACTGTCGAGGGCGAGCGGCTGGTCTACCTCGACTCCGCGGCGACCGCCCAGCGGCCCGTGCAGGTGCTCGACG
Source organism: Streptomyces sp. NPDC059398 (assembly GCF_042751845.1). Taxonomy (NCBI): domain Bacteria; kingdom Bacillati; phylum Actinomycetota; class Actinomycetes; order Kitasatosporales; family Streptomycetaceae; genus Streptomyces; species Streptomyces sp. NPDC059398. Next base: position 128,947 of record NZ_JBHYWP010000004.1, read on the forward strand.
CGGAGCGCACCTTCTCGGAGACATCGAACGCGGCCGCGCACCGGGGAGCACACCAACTCGCCGAGGAGGCGACCGCGGCCTACGAACAGGCCCGCACACAGGTCGCGGACTTCATCGGCGCGGACCCCGGCGAAGTGGTGTTCACCAAGAACGCCACCGAAGGCATCAACCTCGTCGCCTACGCGATGAGCAACGCCGCCACATCGGGTGACGCGTGCACACGGTTCCGGGTCGGGCCCGGCGACGAGATCGTGGTGACCGAGATGGAACACCACGCCAACCTGGTGCCCTGGCAGGAACTGTGCCGGCGCACAGGCGCGACGCTGCGCTGGCTCGGCGTCACCGACGACGGCCGGCTCGATCTCACCGACCTGGACACCGTGGTGACGGCGCGCACCCGGCTGGTCGCCTTCTCCCACCAGTCGAACGTGCTCGGCACGGTCAATCCGGTCCGCCGGATCGTCGCCAGGGCCGCCGATGTGGGTGCGCTCACCCTGCTGGACGCCTGCCAGTCCGTACCGCATCTCGGAGTCGACTTCCACGAGTCGGGGGTGGACTTCGCGGTCTTCAGCGGGCACAAGATGCTCGGCCCGTTCGGCATGGGCGTCCTGTACGGGCGGCGTGAACTGCTCGATTCCATGCCTCCGTTCCTCACCGGCGGTTCCATGATCGAGGTCGTCGAAATGACGGAGTCCACCTACGCTCCGCCGCCCCAGCGGTTCGAGCCCGGTGTCCCCATGGCCTCCCAGGCAGTCGGTCTTGCCGCAGCGGTGCGCTACCTGACAGCCGTGGGCATGGACCGCGTCGCCGCCCACGAACGGCTGCTCACCGAAGCCGCCCTCACCACCCTCGGCGCCATGGAAGGCGTACGCGTCCTCGGCCCCACCGCGCTGACCGACCGTGGCAGCGCGGTGTCCTTCACCGTCGACGGCGTACACCCGCACGATGTCGGCCAGGTCCTGGACGCACGGGGCGTCGCCGTACGGGTCGGGCACCACTGCGCCTCGCCGCTCCACCGCAGGCTGGGCGTTCCGGCCAGTGTGCGGGCCAGTTTCTACCTCTACAACGGGCTCGCGGACATCGAGGCGCTGGCCGCTGGGGTCGAGGAGGCACAGTCGCTCTTCGGGACCGGCGCGCCGGACGCGATGAGGATCGGGGGTCGGTGACATGCGCCTGACGACCGAACACCAGGCGATCATCCTGGCCCACTACCGGGCCCCGCACCACCGCGGCCTGCGGGAGCCGTACGACGTGGAGATCAAGCAGTTCAACCCGATGTGCGGGGACGAACTGACCCTGCGCGTCAGCCTGACAGGAGAGGGGGACCGCACCGCCATCGACGATGTCTCCTACGAGGTGCAGGGCTGCTCGATCAGCCAGGCTTCAGTCTCGGTGATGACGGATCTGGTCATCGGCCGTCGCACACGGGAAGCGGCCGAACTGCACACGGAGTTCGCGTCCCTGCTGCGCGAACGTGTGCCTGACGGAGAATCCTGGCCGCCTCACCTGGCCGAGACGGTCGCCTTCCGCGATGTGTCCCGGTACCCGGCGCGGGTCAAGTGCGCGCTGCTCTCCTGGACTGCACTACGGAGAGCGCTGCAGCGACCGGACGCGGCAGCCTGACCGGACCCTGCTGAAAGCGGCCCTCCGGAGCACGGGACCGTCATGGCGATCGCCTCCCGGCCCCGGGGAGCGAGACGGGCGGTGAGGCGTCCGAGCGTGGACTGGCCGGATCACTCCGTCACGGGCAGACACTCGGCGAGCAGGTCGACCACATCGCGCCAGGCTCGCTGTGCGTGCCGTGGGTGGTAGCCGACGCCGGGACGCACCGTGTGGTCGACCGACGGGTGGTGGAAGGCGTGAAGGGCGCCGCCGTAGACCGTGAGGCGCCAGTCGACGCCCGCGGCCTGCATCTCTGCGGTGAACGCCTCCCGCTGCGCGGGGGCCATGATCGGGTCTTCCGACCCGACCCCGGCCCATACCGGGCAGCGGATGCGTGCCGCCTCGCCCGGTCGGCCCGTGGTCAGGGCGTTGACTGTCGCGATCGCGCGCAGGCTGACGCCTTCGCGCCCGAGTTCCAGCCCGACGGCGCCCCCGGTGCCGTAGCCGACGGCGGCGATCCGGTCGGGGTCGGTCCGCGGTTCGGTGCGCAGCACGTCCAGCGCCGCGTGGCCGATGCCCCGCATCCGGTCGGGGTCGGCGAGCAGTGGCATGCACCGAGCCAGCATCTCCTCCGGGTCTTCCAGATAGCGTCCGCCGTGGAGGTCGAAGGCCAGCACCACGTATCCCAGCTCGGCGAGAGCATCGGCCCGTCGGCGCTCGACGTCGCTGAGCCCCGTGCCCTCTGGCCCGAGCAGCACTGCGGGCCGCCGGTCGACACCGGCCGGGAGCGCGAGGTACCCGATCATCGTCAGACCGTCGGCCTGGTACTGGACCGTGCGCGTGGTGATCGTCGTCATGAGCCTGGATCGTAGAGATCGTCGAGTCCGATCGGGCCGGGATTCGCCGCTGGCAGAACAGCGCGGGTGTCCCTCTGAAATGCGGCGGTGGCTCACGGGACTCGTCACACAAGCAACTCACGATGGAGATCTTTTACGGGACGGCCCTCAGGCGAAGTCGTCGTGGTCAATACCGATGATGACGGCCGCACAGACCGCCGGCACGTCACCGTTATTGGCCCACCGGTGCTTCGTCCCGTTCTGGATGATCGTGTCGCCTGCCTTCATGGTCTTGCTGACACCATCGTCGAGTTCGAGGGTGATTTCCCCGGACAGGACCACCATCAGGTCGATGCTGGCCGTCTTGTGCATCCCGCCGCCTTCGGGGAAATGACCGTCGAATCCGTGACGCATTTGCCGCCGCGGGGTAAACGTCCCTGGCGCCGGATCCGGCAACGGGTCTGCGCCCTTCGGCGCCAGTGTGACCATGACATAGCGAAACCCGCCGGTCCTCGGGAAGTACTCGTCTTCACAGGCAGGCTCCGCACCGGTGTCAGGGAAGTGCACGCCTCTGTAGTCACCGCCCCAGATCTGGTAAATAGGGCCACCACCTCCGTCGTGCTCAAGCTCCACGTCGCTGGCAAAAACAGCCTTTCCCTCCGCGCTATGGCCAGTGGTTACTCGTCTGATCGTCATGGTGAGCTCCCTGATGCGTCCGTTTCCCCGCCATGAAACCCGTATGCGTACGCGGGTGGGAGTTACTGCTCTTCCGGGTAACGGCAGTACCTCCCCGCACACGGCCGTACGACCTACGGTGGTGAGGTGACCGACAGCAAGAGGAATGAGCAGGCCGACGCGGTGCGGGAGTTCCTCGGTACCCGTCGCGCCCGCATGACGCCCCAGCGGGCAGGACTGCCCGTATTCGGCGCCAAACGACGGGTGACCGGATTGCGCCGGGAGGAGGTGGCACTGCTGGCCGGGATGAGCATTGACTACTACATCCGCCTTGAGCGCGGGAACTTGAGCGGCGCCTCGGACTCGGTGCTGGACTCCTTGTCCCACGCACTCCAGCTCGACGATGCCGAGCGGGCCTACCTCTACGACCTGGCCCGCGCGGCCACCGCGTCCGGGCGTCGGCCACCCGCTGCGACCGGGCGGATCCGGCCGGTGGTCCAGCGGATGCTCGACGCGATGACCGACCTGCCGGCCTACATCCGCAACGGGCGGTTCGACATCCTCGCCGCCAACTCTCTCGGCCGGGCTCTGTATGCCCCGGTCTACGATTCCCCGTTGTTCGCGCAGCGTGGTCCGGTCAACACCGCGCGGTTCCTGTTCCTCGATCCTGGTTCCGCCGATTTCTGGCCCGAGTGGGAGAAAGCCGCCAACGACTCAGTCGCCTTCCTGCGCACCGAGACCGGCCGCTCGCCGCACGACAAGGGCCTGACGGACCTGATCGGAGAGCTCTCCACGCGGAGCGACGAGTTCGCCCAGCGTTGGGCCAGGCACGACGTGAAGTTCCACCGCTCCGGCGTGAAGCAACTCCACCACCCGCTCGTCGGGAACCTGGCCCTGCCCTACGAAGCCCTCGATGTGACCGCTGACCCGGGACTCCGCATCACCATCTACGCGCCCGAGCCCGACTCGTCCGAACGCCAGACACTCGATCTTCTGGCCAGCTGGGCCGGCTCGACCGCACGCGAGCGCTGACAACCGTCACCCCGACCGGGCAAACCTTGCCTGGCACGGCACTGGTGAGCAGACCTGAACCTGCCTCGGGGTGACGGAACGCCGACGTGGCCGTGGAGGGGGCGAGTTCATCGCCCGGCGGTGAACTCCACGAAGGCGGCCCATGCCGAGTCGGGGAAGACGAGTGCGGGGCCGGTGGGGGCGGTTTTGCTGTCGCGTACGGGGGTGATGCCGGGGTAGTTGTCTGCGACCTCGACGCAGTTCGTCTGTCCGCCGTCGCTGTAGCTGGACTTGCGCCAAATCGCGGTGGAGAGGTCGGTCACGGCGTTTCCTTCCGTACGGCTTGGATGAAGCTGGTCCAGGCCGAGTCGGGGAAGATCAGGGCGGGCCCGGCGGGGGCCTTGCTGTCGCGTACGGGAACGAGGCCCGGGTAGCCGTGTGCGACCTCGACGCAGTTGTTTGCTCCCCCGTCGCTGTAGCTCGACTTGCACCAGTGCGCGGTGGAGAGGTCGGGTGTGCGGTTCATCCTCGGTACTCCTTCAGGACGCCCCTGATGAAGTCAATGGAGTCGGACGGGGGCAGCGCCAGATCTCGCAGCCGATCGTAGGACAGACGGGCGCGCGTGACATCGGCTGGATCTTCCATCAGCTCTGCGCATCGATTGCCTTCCGTATAAGCAACCGCGCTCCCGTCCTCCTGCCAGAGCAACGTCAGCGAGCCGTCCATCAGATGGTGCGCTCCTGCTGAGAAAGGGAGGATCTGAAGAGTGACCAGAGGGAGTTGTGCGACCTGAACGAGGTGCTCCAGCTGCGCCATCCATGCTTCGGGGTCTGTCACCGGTCGGCGGAGCGCGTACTCGTCCATGATGATCCGGACCGAGGGAGCTGGATTGCGGTGGAGCAGCTGCTGCCGCCCGAGACGGGCTATTACCTGCTCCTCCACCTGCTCTGCTTCGCTCTCTGTTTCCTGGCCACCGGACAACAGCGCGCGGGCCACTTCCTCGGTTTGCAGGAGGCCCGGGATTCCCAGGGTGAACAGGTGCATGATCCGGGCCGCCTGCTCCAACCGCATGAACTCCTTGTACCTGTCCTTGAACACCTCCCTCCGCGCCACCTTCCAGAGCTGCACCAGCAGCCCCCCGGTCCCGTAATACCGGTCCAGGTCCTTCATCACCGCGAGCTTCGAGAGCCGCTGGCCCACCTCCAGCCGGTACAGATAGCTCTTGTCGTACCGGGTCTCGGCCGCCAGCTCGCTCAGTGACTTGCCGGCCTTCTCGCGTAGGTACCGCAGCGCGCGCCCCAGTGCCGCGCGCCCCGACTCCTCTTCCACTTCGGCGAGTTCGGTCATCGGCCCCTCCTGTTGCCGTGCGCGAGGGCAATCGCGCGTCCCTTCCCGAGCGTAGGGCCAGGACGTAATCATCGGGACACGAACGGTAATCACCGACCGTCAGCCAAGACCCGAACCCCCGAACCCCCCTGTGAGGCGCTGACCATGTCCGATTCCCTGCTCCGGCTGCTGCCCTGGACGTCCCCCGAGGGCAAGCCGTGTTACCTCAGCACGGACGACCCACGCAGCCTGCTCTCCCGGCTGGCCGACGATCTGGAGGACCAGCAGATGGACTCGGCCGAAGCGGTGCTGGCCGGTTCGCGTGCGGTGCTGGCCGATCGGGTGGCGGGGGAGCGGGCCGTACGGTTCGCGCTCACCCGGGCCACTGAGTCGCTCGGGGACGTGCTCCGTATCGCGTACAGCAGGGGAGGGCGGATCGAGGGCGCGGGCTGCGGGGGCGACGAGTAGCGCGTCCGCCGGGAGGGGGTATGGCGTGTTCCCGTACGGCGTGGAAGCGGCCTTGTCCAAACCGGGCGGACGATCCCGAAGAGCACTGAGGTGAGTCAGCGCACCAGGCAAGGGGGGCTCTCGCAGTACCTGTATCACCAGGGTCTCCCGGGCGTCTCAAATGCCTGTCAACGTGGCCGAGTCGAAAGCGCCGACAACACTCCATGGAAAGGCGCTTCAGCTTTACCCCCATCAGTTCCACGGCATAAGGGACAGAGATCAATGGCGGAAAACCAATTCACCACTCACACAGAACTCTTCGATCTGAGTGGGAAGCGCGCCCTTGTCACTGGCGGTACCAAGGGAATCGGGCTGATGATCGCGCGCGGCCTTCTCCAGGCGGGCGCCCGCGTCGTCATCAGCTCACGCCATGCGGACACGTGCGCGGAGGCGCAGCGTCTGCTGTCCGCATTCGGCGATGTCCAAGCAATCCCCGCCGACCTGTCCAGGCACGACGAGTGCCGGCGCCTCGCTGACCTTGTCACGGCCGACTCGGAACGCCTGGACATCCTTGTCAACAACGCGGGAGCGATGTGGCGCGAGCCGCTGGAGACGTTCCCGGACGAGGCATGGGACACGGTCATCGACCTCAACCTCAAGTCGCCGTTCTGGCTGGTGCAGGCGCTGCTCCCCGCACTACGCAAGGCGGGCACCGCCGATGATCCCGCGCGGATCATCAACATCGGCAGTATCGCGGCCATCCACGTCGCCCAGTCGCCCAACTACTCGTACGCCAGCAGCAAAGCGGCACTTCATCAGCTCACCCGCGTACTTGCCAGAGAGCTGGGCCCGCAGCACGTCACGGTGAACGCGGTGGCGCCGGGAGTGTTCCCGTCACACATGATGGCGGCCACGCTCGATGCCATCGGCGACACGATCGCGGCGGCGACCCCGCTGCGCAGGGTCGGCCGGGATGACGACATGGCGGGTACCGCCGTGTTTCTCGCCGGCCGGGCCGGGTCCTACCTCACGGGCACAGTGATCCCGGTGGACGGCGGCATCGCGACGACCGCATCGGGCACCCCTTAGACGCCGTGCCATTTGGCGTGCTGAGTGGTGTTCTGGCGGGACGATCGTGGAGCGTCCGGTCCCGGACGGGTTGTGGGAGTTGTTCCACCGAGTGGTGCCAGTGGCGCCTGTGCGAACGCAAGGTGGTGGGCGGCGGCGCTACGGCGACCGGGAGGTACTGGCCGCCGTGCTGGGCCGCTCGTGCGCGGGATACCGCCGATCCGTCCCGCCGTGGCCCGCGTCGACGCCGACTGGTCGAACTCCATGCGGACAAGGCCTACGAAAACCGCCACTTGCGGCAATGGATCCGTTCCCGGCCCCCTTCGACACTCCAGTTCAGCGCCACTCAGGCGGAATGTTGGCGAGCTGCGCCAGCAGGTCCCAGTCGGCTGAAAGGAACTTGGGGTCGTGCCACTGGGAGCCGCCGGCGACCCAGTACCCACGCAGCTCGCGGACCTGCGACACGTTGTCATCGCCGATGCCGGATTCGTTGTAGCAGCAGGGGCAGATGACGTACTGCGGTACGCCGTACTCGTCGAACACCGCTTCGCCATCGTCGTACCCGCAGATCCGGCATGCGGTCTCGGTCTTGTCGTCCATGCTCATCTCGGCCAGAGCCTACCGATCGACGCCACATGACACGACGTCTTGGTCTGCGGGACGGACGGGAGCCTGCGGGGCCGGAGGCTGCGGGACGGGCTTACGGTGAAGGGATGGCCACGATGGATCCACGCACCGAGATCCGGGAGTTCCTCAGCTCGCGTCGCGCCCGCATCGCACCCGGGCAGGCGGGCCTGCCCGCTTACGGCGGCAACCGCCGGGTCACAGGTCTGCGCCGTGAGGAGGTGGCGCTACTGGCGGGGGTATCGGTCGACTACTACGTGCGCCTGGAGCGCGGCAGCCTCGCCGGTGCATCCGATGGCGTGCTCGACGCGTTGGCCTCTGCCTTGCAGCTCGACGAGGCCGAGCGCGACCACCTGTTCCACCTCGCGCGCCAGTCCAGGGCGCCCGGCGGCCCACGTCGGCGCAAGCGTGCCGTGACGGTGCGCTCGACGCTTCAGCAGGTGCTCGACGCGATCTCCGGTGCGCCTGCCTGGATCTGTAATGGCCGTTATGACGTGCTCGCCATGAACCAACTCGCCCGCGCGCTGTATTCACCGGTGCTGGCCGACCCGCGACGGCCCGCGAACACAGCGCGGTTCGTCTATCTGGATTCCGAGGCGGCCAGAGATTTCTTTGTCGACTACGACCGGATTGCCGGTGACGTGGCCGCGAAGCTCCGCATGGAAGCCGGCCGCAATCCGCACGACGAGGAGCTGACCGCCCTGGTCGGTGAACTGTCGACGTGCAGTGAGCTGTTCCGGCAGCGGTGGGCATCTCAGGACGTACGGCTGCACCGGTCCGGCCGCAAGCGTGTGCGCCATCCGGTCGTGGGCCGGCTCGACTTGGACGTCGAGTCCCTGGAACTGCCCGCCGAACCCGGCCTGCGCCTCAACGTCTACACCGCACCCGCGGGCACACCGACCGCTGACAAGTCGGCGCTCCTGGCGTCGTGGGCGGCCACCCAGCAGACGCCGGGGGCCGAGCTCGAAGCACACAACGGATTCTCTCGGTGATCACCTCCGTCCGTGTCGTCGGCGGGGCAGAGCGAACAGTCGCGCTGTGACCGTGCCATGGCCTCGCCTTCTCAGCGGGATCGGCTCCGTGGGGACTGACCAGTGGCAACGGCTCCGTGGGAACGGCTCAGTAGGATCGGCGCCATGCAGAAGGCACGGGTGGTGTTGATCGGCGGCACCTCGAACGTCGGGAAGTCGACCATCGCCCAAGTCGTCGCGGAGAGCCTCGGGTTCGCCTGTCTGTCGACGGACGGACTGGCACGGCATCCCGGGCGGCCCTGGCGGACGCCGGAGCGGGAGGTGCCGGAGTATGTTGCCGAGCATTACCGCTCGCTCACCGTCGACCAGTTGGTCTCGTCCGTCACCGAGCACTACGAACGGCTCTGGCCCCGCATCGAGGAGCTGATCACGGAGTACGCGGACGGGCGCGGGGCCGGAGCGGGCCTGGTGCTTGAGGGGTCGGCGTTGTTGCCCGCGCGGGTCGCGGGCCTGACGGTTCCCCGTACGGCTGCCATGTGGCTGACCGCGAGTGAGGCGGTCATCCGTGACCGGGTGCGGGAGGCGGGGCGCTACGGGGAAGCGGCGGACGCGGAACGGCTCCTCATGGACAAGTTCCTGGCCCGCGCCCTCCGCTACCAGGAGCTCATGCTGGAGGACGTCGACCGATTGGTACTGGACCGTGTCGACCTGCGCGGCAGCTCGTGCCCCGAAAGGGCGGCCAAGATCGTGCTCATGCTGGTCGACCAGTCCGCGGTCGGTCCGTGCGACGTGTCCGGCTCCTGAGCGACCACCGTGGCTGGCCGCGGCGGGGGCCGGCGGGACGGGCGGTGTGGGTACGTACACGTGTGACGACTGTCACTCCCCGTAACCCTGACCGCAGACCCACCCCTACGGGTCTCTACTATGACGTTCCGTGTTCCCGGCGGACGCTGAACGCCCGCTCGGTCATGCCAGCCGCTCAAACGCCCGACACGACACGACACGACGGCGTCCACCGCATGGCGATGGAATCGAGCATCGAGCATCGAGGAGAGGAACGTTCATGCGCGCCCGGAGCATCGCCGCCGCCACCGCAACAGCACTGGCGGCAGTGGCCGCCCGCGACCTCGTCCAGAAGAAGCACGCGCTGCTCCGGAACTTCCCGGTGATCGGGCACGCCCGGTACCTGCTGGAGACGATCGGACCGGAGCTGCGGCAGTACATCGTGACCTCCAACGACGAAGAGCGCCCCTTCAGCCGTGACCAGCGCACCTGGATCTACGCGTCGGCGAAGGAGGAGAACAACTACTTCGGCTTCGGCACCGACAACGACGTCGAGCACACCCAGGGGCACGCCTACCTGAAGCAGCGCACGTTCGCCGGCCCGCTGCCCGACGCGCACGACCCGCAGTCCCCGCTGCCCTCGGCCAAGGTGCTGGGCGGCCCGCGCGGGCGCGCCAAGGCGTTCCGGCCCGCCAGTGTGGTGAACATCTCGGCGATGAGCTTCGGCTCGCTCTCCGGCGCCGCGGTCACGGCGCTCAACAAGGGGGCGGCCCTGGCGGGCACCCTCCAGAACACCGGGGAGGGCGGCCTCTCCCCGTACCACCGCAACGGCGGCGACCTCATCCTTCAGCTCGGTACGGCGTACTTCGGCTGCCGCAACGAGGACGGCAGCTTCAACCTCGACAAGCTCAAGGCGGTCGTCGCGGGCGCCCCCGTCAAGGCGATAGAGATCAAGCTCTCGCAGGGCGCCAAGCCGGGTCTCGGCGGGATGCTGCCGGGCGCGAAGGTGACACCGGAGATCGCCGAGATCCGTGGCATCCCGGTCGGCAAGGACTGCGCATCGCCCTCGCGGCACACCGCGTTCAGCGATGTCGACTCGCTGCTCGACTTCGTCGAACTGCTCGCCACCGAGACCGGTCTGCCGGTCGGGATCAAGAGCGCGGTGGGCGAGATGGAGTTCTGGCAGGAGCTGGCCACGCTGATGGCGCGGGGCGACCGCGGTGTCGACTTCGTGACCATCGACGGCGGCGAGGGCGGCACCGGGGCGGCGCCGCTGACCTTCGCCGACTCGGTGTCGCTGCCGTTCCGTATGGGGTTCTCCCGGGTCTACGGCACCTTCGCCGAGCTGGGCCTCACCGACGACCTGACCTTCATCGCCTCCGGCAAGCTCGGGCTGCCCGAGAACGCCGCGGTCGCCTTCGCGCTGGGCGCCGACATGATCAACGTGGCGCGTGAGGCGATGCTGTCGATCGGCTGCATCCAGTCGCAGAAGTGCCACACCGACAAGTGCCCCACCGGCATCGCGACCCAGAACCCGCGGCTGGCCCGCGGTATCGACCCGGCATCGAAGTCCAACCGGGCCGCCGTCTACCTGCGCGCTCTGCGCAAGGAGCTGACGAAGGTCTCGGCGGCCGTCGGCGTCGCCCACCCGTCGCTCATCACGGCCGACGACATCGAGATCATGAACGGCGACTACGAGGCCCGCACCCTGCGCGGTGTCTACGGCTACAAGGACGGCTGGGGCGAGCTGGGACCGCAGCTCGCCGATGAGATCACCGCCCTGCTCACGGCCGGGCAGTCGGGCTCCGGGCGGCCGGGCTCCGCACAGCCGGGCCCCGGGCAGAGCCCCGCCGTCTGACGCGACCCGCACCCCCTGCGCCTCGTCCCCGCCCGCCTTGTCCCCGTCCCAAGTACAGCCCCTGCCTAGGTGATCACCACATGTCCGAAAAAGTGAGATTCCCCAGCGTCGTCGGCCCCGAACTGGCCGGATCGATCGAACTGCCCGAGGGCGAGGTCCGGGGCTGGGGGCTCTTCGTGCACGGATTCACCCTTGGCAAGGACTCACCGGCCGCCTCGCGCGTCAGCAAGCAGCTGGCCCGCGAGGGGATCGGAATGCTGCGCTACGACAACCTCGGGATCGGCGAATCGGACGGGGACTGGGGGGACGGTTCCTTCACCGTCAAGGTTCAGGACACGGTCCGCGCGGCGGCTCTGATGGCGGAGCGGGGCACCCCCGTGGACCTGCTGGTGGGGCACTCCTGGGGAGGCGCGGCCGCCCTGGCCGCCTCGGCCGATGTGCCCGGCGTCCGCGCGCTCGCCACCGTCGGGGCGCCCGTCGACCCCAGCCATGTCGAGCGGCAGTACGACGCGGTCATGGACCGCGTGCTCAGCGACGGGGCGCACGAGTGGTTCGTCGGCGGACGGACCCTGGTCCTCAAGCGCGCCTTCGTCGAAGACGTCCGCCACGCCCATCTGCGCGACCGGATAGGCGAGTTGAACCTGCCGCTGCTCGTCCTGCACTCGCCCACCGACGACACCGTCCACATCGACAACGCCGGAGAGATCTTCCGCGAGGCACGGCACCCGCGAAGCTTCGTCGCGCTCGAAGGGGCGGACCACCTCCTGACCGCACGGGGGCAGGCGCGGCGGGCCGCCCACATCATCAGCGCCTGGGCCGACCAGTACATCGACGGCTGAGGGCCCGGCCGACAGGGCCACTCCCCATCCGGTTCAATTAGAGTGCTTCGCCATGAGCGCATCAACCACCCCGCTCTGGGGCCGCACCGAGCAGCAGGACTTCCGCAGCCGGGTGCGCGGTTGCCTGCTGGGCGGTGCGCTCGGCGATGCGCTCGGGGCGGGTGTCGCGGGGCACGGGCTCGACGCGATACGGGAGGCGCACGGCGCCGGCGGGCTCACCGACTTCGTCGCCGTGTACGGCAGACGCGGGGCGGTCACGGCCGCGACCCAGCTCTCCCTGTTCACCGTCGACGGCCTGATACGCGCGCAGGTCCGCCGGGACACGGGCGCCTGGCATCCGCCGACCGATGTGTACCGGGCCCATCTGCGGTGGGCGGCGACCCAGCGCGAGTGGGGCCCCGACGAGCGCCGCAAGGACAACGGCTGGCTCGCCTGCGAGGAGTGGCTGTACGCCCGCCGCGACCCGGCACGGAGCTGTCTGGCCGGGTTCGGCGACGAGGTGATGGGCACCCTGGACGAACCCAGGAACCCGGAGGCGCGCGACGCGTCCGCCGTCAGCAGGTCCGCTCCCTTCGGGCTGCTGGTCGGCTGGGAGCCGGGCCTCGTCTTCCAACTGGCCGTCGAGTGCGCCGCACAGACCCACGGCCACCCCACCGGCTATCTGAGCGCCGGAGCGCACGCCGTCATCGTGCACGGGCTCGCGCGCGGCGAGAGCCTGGATGCGGCGGTGCAGCGCGCGCTGGGCCAGCTGACCCCGCGCCCCGGCCACCAGCCGGTCACCGACGCCCTCCAGCACGCGCTCGGCGCCGTACGCCAGGGGATGCCGAACCCAGCCCGGGTCGAATCGCTGGGCGGCGGCGAACTGGCCGAGGACGCGCTCGCGATCGGGGTGTACTGCGCGCTGGTCGGCGAGGACGTACGCCATGGGCTGCGCCTCGCCGTCAACCACAGCGGACCGTCCCAGGCCACCGGCGCCATCTGCGGAAGCCTGCTGGGCGCCCTGCACGGCGAGACCGCCCTGCCGCCGGGGTGGCTCGCGGAGCTGGAGGGGCGCGCCACGCTGCTCCAGCTCGCCGACGACTTCTCGATGGAGATGACCCAGGGCCCGGCCCTGCACAGCCCGGCGCTGACCACCCCGGCCTGGCTGGAGCGCTACCCGAGGGGCTGACGGAGCCGGCCGGTCAGACCGTCCGACGGAGCCGGCCGGGCAACCGCCCCCTCAGCCGTCCAGCCGGCCGCCCGCGTGGCCGTCCGCCCCTTCCCATCCCAGCGACTCCGCATGCGCCCCGCTGCCCTGCGCCGGAACCGTCGCCGCCGCAGCCGCCCCGTCCGGGCCGTCGCCGTCCAGGTTGACCCGGGCGATGATCGCGTCCCGTTCCGGGGTGTCCTCCGGCTTGACGAAGCCGATGAGGACGTACAGCACCAGGGAGACCGCGAGCGGCAGCGAGACCTGCCATTCCAGGGCGACATCCGTGTTGGCCGAGCCGTCCAGGTGGTAGTTGGTGAAGTAGAAGGCGAGCAGCCCGGCCGCCCAGCTGACCAGGGCTGCCGTAGGCCCGGACTTACGGAACGGGCGCAGCAGGCCGAGCATGAACGGGATCGCGATCGGCCCCATCAGACCGGCCACCCACTTGATGACGACCGAGATGATGTCCTTGAAGGTCGGCGAGTTGATCTGGGTGGCCAGCGCCATCGACAGTGCGAGGAAGCCGAGCGTCGAGACCCGGGCGGCCAACAGGCCTGCACGGCTGCTCCACTGACGGGCCGTCGCCGAGATCGCCGGGGCGATGTCCCGGGTGAAGACGGCCGAGATGGCGTTGGCGTCCGATGAGCACATGGCCATGGTGTGCGAGAAGAAGCCGACGACGATCAGACCGAGCAGCCCGTGCGGCAGCAGCGACTCGGTCATCAGCGCGTACGCGTCGGACGCGTCCGGCTTCTGCGCGTGCACGAGCAGCGGCGCACACCACATGGGGAAGAAGAGAACGGCGGGCCAGACCAGCCAGAGGAGCGAGGAGAGCGTGGCCGAACGGGTCGCGGAGCGTGCGGAGTCGGTGGCCATGTAGCGCTGGGCCTGGTTCCACATGCCGCCGTTGTACTCGAAGGTCTTGATGAAGAGATACGCCAGCAGGAAGGTCATCGTGTACGGGCCGGCCGTCGGGTCGGAGTGGCCGCTCGGGAGTTTGTCCCAGACCGTCCACAGCGCGCTGAAGCCGCCGAGCTTGCCCATGGCGGCGACCAGCATCGCGACTCCGGCGATCAGCTGGATGATGAACTGCCCCAGTTCGGTGAGCGCGTCGGCCCACAGACCGCCGACCGTGCAGTAGACCGCCGTGATCACACCGGTGATGAGGATGCCCTGGGTGAGGGTGATGCCGGTGAAGACGGAGAGCAGCGTGGAGATGGCCGCCCACTTGGCCCCGACGTCCACGATCTTCAGCAGCAGCCCGGACCAGGCCAGCGCCTGCTGGGTGGGGAGGTTGTAGCGCTCCTTGAGGTATTCGAGCGGCGATGCCACATGCAGCCGGGAGCGCAGCCGGTTCAGCCGGGGCGCGAAGAGCTTCGCGCCGATCCCGATGCCGATGGCGATCGGGAGCGACCAGGTGACCATCGACGTGAGTCCGTACTGGTACGAGATCCCCGCGTACCCGGTGAACATCACCGCGCTGTAGCCCGACATGTGGTGGGAGATGCCGGACAGCCACCACGGCATCCTGCCGCCGGCGGTGAAGAAGTCGCTCACGTCGTCGACCCGCTTGTGGGACCAGAAGCCGATCGCGATCATCACGCCGAAGTAACCGATGAGCACGGTCCAGTCGAGACTGTTCATGTGCCCCCTCCAGGGGTCCGCCTGTACTGAGTTCATCTCGTTGAACCGCGAGGGAACCTCGATGAACGGGGAAACGCTTCGCCAGTACGTCGATCGGGAGTACGCCGATCGGGCGGTGCCCCGTGCGGGAGTGGGGACTTCACGGATTGAACCCTCTGCGCCAAGGGCCGGTCAAGGGTTGGGCGATCACAAATATGAACACAGATCAGCAAGCAGAACGATTTTACGCCCTCTTGACCTCCGGACCGGTTGCTCTCGGAGTGACGGGGGCCACACCATGAGCGGGCACTTCGCCAGCGGCAGCCATCCGGGAGCAGTACGGCACAACGGCGGTACGGCAGAACGGCATTCAGTACGGCAGAACGGCAGGACCGCACGGGATGCGGGTCCCGTGCGGTCGAGAAGAGGAGGCCCGACTGGGCGGTTCAGCGCATCAGTTCACCGGCGTTGACCAGCAGGGACTGACCGGTGATGGCCCGTGCGCGGTCGGAGGCCAGGAAGAGCGCGGTGTCCGCCACATCGCCGTCCGTCGCCAGCTCGGGCAGCGCCATCCGGCCGGTCAGCCGGCTGAGCACCTCCGCCTCGGGGACGCCCTCGCTCTCCGAGGTGAACCGGACGAACGCCTGCACCGGCGGCCCCCACATCCAGCCGGGCAGCACGGTGTTCACCCGGATCCGGTGCGGTCCCAGCTCGCGGGCGAGTGAGTACATGGCCGAGGTGAGTGCGCCCTTGGACGCCGCGTAGGCGGCCTGGTGCACCTCCGATGGCGCGGCGACCGATGACTGCGTCCCGACGAAGACGACCGACCCGCCCCGCTGCTTGAGGCCGGGCAGACAGGCCCGCGTCATCCGCAGCGTACCGAGCAGATTGACGTCGATGACCCCCTGCCAGGTGGTGAAGTCGGCGTCCTGGAGCCCGCCCAAGTAGCTGTCCCAGGCGGCGACATGGACCACCGCGTCGATTCCGCCGAACCGCTCGGCCGCCAGCGCGGCGAGCGCGTCGCACTGCGACTCGTCGCCGATGTCCGTGGAGAGGTACGCGGTCCGGGTACCCCCGGGGTCGATCTCGGCCGCGCACTTCACGAGGTTGGCCTCGGTCCGTGCGCCGAGTACGGCGTTGCCCCCGTCCTGTATGACGGCCGCGGCCATCCGGTGGCCGAGCCCGGCACCGACCCCCGACACGACGACGGTCTTCCCGGCGAGCATCCCGTCCTGCGCCCCGGCGGCCCGGGCTTCCGTGGACGGGGACTCGGTGGGACGGCTTTCCATGGCGGGATCCTCCGGACTCTGGCAGTTTTCCTGACGGAACGTCAGAGTAGGTCCGTCCGAAGGCGGAGGGAAGAGGGCGAAGAAGGGGGCACCGATGAGTAAGGAACCGTCCGGTGGGCACGCGGCCGGCGACACACGGAGCGAGGTGTACGGCGAGCTGGCCTCGGTCGGGCCGTACGGGGTGCGGCCTGGCCATGCGCTGATCACCATGGTGGAGCCGCATCCGGGCCATGAGTACGCGTACAACCGGTGGTACGAGGACGACCACTTCTACGCAGGGGCCATGGCGATGCCCTGGATGTACGCGGGCCGCCGCTGGGTCGCCACCCGTGAACTCCAGGCGCTGCGCTACCCGGAGAAGTCCGCGGTCGCCCAGCCGGTGACCGCCGGGTGCTACCTCACCACGTACTGGGTGACCGAGGGCCGCTACGACGAGCACATGAAGTGGACCGTCGGCATCAACAGGCGGCTGAACCGGGACGGCCGGGTCTACCAGGACCGTACGCATGTCTTCACGGCGTTCCAGGACCATGAGGCGACGGTCTACCGGGACGGTGCCGCCGGGCCGCGTGACGTCCACGCGCTCGACCATCCGTACGCCGGTCTGGTCCTGGAGGTGATCGACGCCGAAGGCCCGGAACAGCGGGCGGAGTTGCTGGAGTGGCTGCGCGCGAAGGGGCTGCCGAAGCGGCTCTCGGGCGGCCCCGCCGCGATGGTGACGGTCTTCCGGCCGACACCGCTGCCGAGCGACCGGATGGCGTATGTGAAGCAGGTGGAGGGAGTGGACACCCGGCTCACACTGCTCTGGTTCCTGGAGTCCGACCCCAGGGAGGTCTGGGAACCGCACTTCACCGGGCTCGACGGGGACCTGGTCGAGCGCGGCCTGGGACGGGTGGAGCTGGTGGCGCCTTTCATACCGACCGTGCCGGGCACCGACCGTTATGTCGACCGGCTGCGCTGACGGCTGCGTCGATCAACTGCGCCGACCGGCTGCGCTGACCGGCCGCGCCGACCGGTGCGGAAGCGGTTGGCCGGTCAGGGCCGAGCCCCCTCGGCCGGGACGGCGATCCAGTCGAGAGGGCTCTTGTCCACGGTCCGGGTGATCACGGGACCGGGGGTCAGTCGAGAGTGAACGCGCCCTGGCCCACTTCGCTCACGAAGCTGTTCCACGAGGCGGGAACGAAAGCGATCGACGGGCCGTCGGCGACTTTTGAGTCCCGCACGGCGATGGCCTGGGCAAGCGGTGACCTGACCTCGACGCAGGCACCGTTTCCCGTGGAGTACGAAGACTTGGTCCAGGTCTCGGTCGCGCCCTGCTGAATTGCCATGTTCGCTCCGGTAAGCAGTCGTCGTGTTGCGTCAGCGTTCTCGATGACGCCTGATCGACGCTACTCGCGAACTCCCCTGCCCGAGACGGCCGTTCACTCGACCGAGTGGCTTCTGCCGCTCAGTCTTACGCTACGGGGCAGCTGGGGTGTACCGTGCGGACCTGGATTTCAGGAATCGGACATACGCTGCCATTCAGCGCGCGTACCCCTTGGCGATCTCCATGATGAACTCCCTTGTCTGTTCCACGTTCAGGGCCTGCGCGCGCAAGTGCTCGTACATCACGCTGTACTTCTGCACATCCTGCGCCTTCTCCAGATAGAGGTCGCTGGTGACGCCCTCGATGTAGACCACGCTGGAGTCCGCCGCGTCCGGGAATTCCAGAATGGCGTACTGCCCGTTGATGCCGGGGTGCGCGCCCACCGCGAACGGCAGTACCTGCACGGTGACATGGGGGAGCTGGGACAGCTCGACGAGATGCTCCAGCTGGCTGATCATCAGCTGCTTGCCGCCGACGACCCGGCGCAGCGCCGACTCGTCGATCACCACCCAGAGCCGCAGCGGGGACTCCTCGGCGCTGACCCGCTCCTGGCGGCGCAGCCGGACCTGGACCCGCTTCTCGATATCGGTCACCGCGGTCTCCGGCAGTGCACCGGCGATCAGGGCCTCGGCGTACTGCTTGGTCTGGAGCAGCCCCGGGACGACCTGCGGGTCGTACACGCGCAGACTGGCCGCGTCGGTCTCCAGGCCGATATAGACGCTGTACGGGATGTCGCCGAAGGCATGCCACCAGCCCTGCTGGCGCGAGTCCTTGGCCATCTGCATCAGCGAGTCGACGATCCGGTGGTCCTCGACCTCGTACACACCGCAGAGATCGCGGACATCGCGCTGGCTGATGGAGCGGCGGCCGTTCTCCAGTCGGCTGATCTTCGACTGGGAGACGAGCAGGCGCTCGGCGACCTCTTCGGCCGTCATGCCCTTGAGCTCCCGGAGCCTGCGCAGCTCCTGGCCGAGCCGGCGCCGCCTGACAGTGGGATTGACGTTGGACGCCACGGGAACTGCACCTCCGGCTTTGACGTACTGAGCCCCACCGCGCTGTGCCGGTAGGCCTTACTGCTCAGCAGATTGCCATCAATGCCACGCGCTGCGCTGGGAAATGGCCAGAGAGTGAGCGCGCGGGGCCGACGGCTTGCCGGCCCCGCGCGTTCGTGTTGCGGCTCCCGAACCGGGTCTTGGGGACGTCGGTGCGGCGGTCCTGGTGCTCGTACTGCTGCTCGTGCCCGTACTGCTCGTGCTCGTACTGCGGCTGAGCTCACCCGGTGGTGCGGCTTACCTCAGTGCGCCGCCACCCGGGCCATGGCCCCGTGGTGCGCCGGCGCGGCGCTGCCCGGTGCCGGTGCCGGACGGCGCGGCTGTGCCGCCGCACCGTTCTGGACGTCCATGACCGCGTGCGCCACGAGTCCGCCCATGGGGTCGTGTCTGATCAGGTCCCGGAGGCGGGAGCGTGATGAACGCCCCTCGTTGCCGGGGTAGAGGTGCTTGCCGAGCCCCACTGCGTGAGCGAGCGCGGCGAGCGCCGCGGTCCGCGGGTCCGGCGGTACGCCGGTGCGGATCGCACTGTCCAGCCGGGCCCTGATGTCCCGGCTGATCGCTGTCTCCGTCGCCTGGTAGCGAGTCGTCGGCAGCACTCCGCACATCTGGCCCGCCACGGCATGCACCATGCCGCACCGCTCCAGATGAGCGAGGTAAATCTGGCGCAGCCCCAGTCGGGGCCCGCCGATCCAGTGGACTGCCCGGACCGGGCTGCCGCGCCTGCGCAGCAGTTCCAGTGCGGAGTCCAGTGTCGGATCTCCTGTCGGCCGTGCCATCACCACGGCGATACGATCCCCGTCCGGGGCTATCCGTCCTGCCAGAGCCAGCTCTACTAGCTGGGCTCCGGCCAGGCCGAGGTCGAGCGACTGCGGCTGCGCTGTGGTACCCGTGGTCGGGTCCAGAGCGAGCAGTAGAAGCTCTTCCGGAATCGTTCTGCGGCTCCTGCCCATCCATGCCTCCCCGCGTGGATGAGTGACAGGGTGACCCCTCTCACATTGGTCTGTCGAGAGCGCCTGGGTGCTTTGTACTGGAACCTGGGCGTATGTCGTTCTTGTCCCGTGCAGCGGTTAAGCGCCCACACAGGACACTGGTAGATGGTTCGGACAGGCGGGAAAACCCGCGCGGCGTATCCAGGAGGCATCGGTGGCGGGCGAGTCCCCCGACAAGTCGGAGCAGCGGAAGTCGTCAGAGGGAACGGCTCCCGGTACGAGCGATCCGAGGCTCGCGGTCTTCCGCTCGGTGCCGGATCCGGAAGCGGGTGCGGTGTCCGGCTCGCAGTCGGGCGACGCACGGCTGCGTGAGGCGGTGGCCGCGTGGGTCGCCGGGGCGGACGACCCGGCGGACGCGTCCGGTCCGTCCGGCGCATCGGACGGGGGCGACACCCCCGAGGCGTCGGAGACCCGCGTCATGCCCACGCCCTCCGTCGACGGGCCCGAAGCGGGCAGTGCCCGGAGCGAGGCGGGCACGGATGCCTCCGCTGCGGGCGCGGACGCCGAGCCGGACGAGGGTGCCCGGGGCGCTCAGGCCGCCTCTGGGGCCGCATCCGCCGCCGACGCGCCCGCAGGGGCTCCGTCGGACGCGGAGGCGCGTACGGGCGCTTCAGGGGGCGCAGACGGGCCCGCCGGGCCAGGTGACGACGCGGCCACCGACGGCGAAGCAGGGGACACGCCGGGCGGAACGGGCGCATCGGGCGGCGCGGCAGCCGCCGACGCGGGCACCGGTGCCCCGGACGCGAAGCAGGCGGGCGACGCCCGGGCGGGCGAGGCTGCGGGCGCCGGAACTGCCGTTGCGTTTCCCACAGCGGCAGCCGCCGGGCAGGGCGCGAAGCCCGGAACCGGGCCCGGCGCCAAGCCGGAAGCGGAGCCGGACGCACCGTCGAACGTCGCAGACGCAAAGGCTGCTGCGAAGGCCGACGAGAAGCCGGTCGGCAAGGACGGCGCACAGGGCGGGAAGGCCGCCCCGAACGGGGGAGAGAAGACCACCCCGAGGGTGGACGAGAAGGCCGCTACGAAGCCCGGCGGCGAGGCTGCGGCGAAGGCGGACAGCAAGGCCGACCCGAACGGTGACGGTGACGGTGGCGCGGGCTCGGAGCCCGAGGGTGAAGCCGTCGATCAGCCCACCGGTATCTTCCGCATCCCCTCCCGCCCGGTGGATCAGCCCACCACCACCCTGAAGCGCAGCACCTTCGTGCCGCTGCGCCCCGACGACGTACCCGGTGAGCGGAAGAAGCCGACACCCGCTCCAGTGCCGTCGCCCGCCAAGGCCCCGGCCGGGGTTCCGGCCGCGAGCGCCGCAGCCGGAGCGGCCGGTGGCGCCGACACCGCGCAGCCTCCCCTGGTCGAGCCGACCCGGCAGCAGCCGCTGCCGCCCAAGCCGCCGCTCGACCTGCTGGCCGAGCTGACCAACAAGCCGGCCCCGCCGGAGACCCCGGTGCGTACAGCGGTCCGGCGCTTCAAGATCTGGACCCCGCTGGTCCTCCTCGTGCTGATCATCTTTGCGGTCGTACAGGCCGTCCGGCCGCTTCCCGACCCCGGCCTGAAGCTGACCGCCGCACCGTCGTACTCCTTCTCCGGATCCAAGGTCGCGCTGCCCTGGCCGGGCGAGGGCCAGGGGATGATGTCCGTGGCCGGGCTCGGCACCATGGACAGCTTCGGCGCGGAGAAGCCCGTACCGATCGCGAGCATGGCCAAGTCGATGACGGCCTACCTGATCATGCAGGACCACCCGATGAAGCCGGGTGCGAAGGGGGCGTCGATTCCCGTCGACGCCACGGCGGAGAAGGAAGGCCACTACGACAAGAGTGGCAATGAGTCGACCCTGAACACGATCAAGAAGGGCGACGTCCTCTCCGAGAAGGACGCGCTCAGCGCGGTCATGATCCCGTCGGCGAACAACGTCGCGCGGCTGCTCGCCCGTTGGGACGCGGGCTCGGAGGCGGCGTTCGTGAAGAAGATGAACGACACCGCCCGGAAGCTCGGGATGACGCACACCAAGTACACCGACCCCTCGGGTCTGACCGCCTCCACGGTCAGCACGGCCGCCGACCAGGTCAAGCTGGGCCAGGAACTGGTCAAGATGCCGGCGCTGATGGACATCACGAAGCTCCCGAGCTGGACCGACCCGTCGGGCAAGGCATGGAGCAACTACAACCGGCTGGTGCCCTACAACGGGGTGATCGGCATCAAGACCGGCTCCACCACCACCGCCGGCGGGAGCCTGCTCTTCGCCGCGGAACAGAAGGTCGGCCACACGACGCAGTACATCGTGGGTGCGGTCCTCGGGCAGCACCAGGGGCCGTCGATCATCGACACGGTCAACGCGGTGAGCAAGAAGGCCCTGCTGCCCGCCGAGTCCGCGCTCACCTCACAGAACGTCGTGAAGAAGGGGCAGGTCGTCGGGTACGTGGACGACGGTCTCGGCGGGCAGACCCCGGTGGTCGCCACCAAGGACTTCGAGGCGGCGGGCTGGGCCGGTCTGAAGGTCGACATCAAGATCGGCGACGGGGGCAAGGCGATCCCGCACGAGGCGAAGGCCGGAACGGTCGTCGGTCAGCTCACCGTCGGATCGGGTCCTGGCAAGGTCACCGCCCCGGTCGCACTCCAGAAGGACCTCCCGAAGCCCGGCTTCGGAGCGAAGCTGACCCGCGTCGGCTGAGCGCCCGACCGGGCGTCCGGGTGAGCATCGGGGCTGGGGCCGCGGGCGGGAGGGGCGC